>NZ_JBEZWN010000046.1:0-62756 GCF_040637495.1 Streptomyces sp. NPDC029044 | reverse complement strand
GCCTGCGCCGCACGCCATTCCACGACGTCCCACTGACGGATGCGTCGCTGGAACTCGGCGTCGGTTTCCCCTGTCGCGCTCTTGCCCGGCCCCGCCGCCGGCTCCGGCCGCCCGCCCGCCGCACGGCCAGGAACGCGGCGCCCGCGGCGGCGAGCAGCGTGATGTCGAAGCCGGTCAGGAAAGCCACGGGCCCGAAGGAGAACTCGACGGACCGTGCGACCTGGCCGCTGTCCTGGAACACCGCGAGCAGGGCCCGGCCGCCGAGCATCGCCGGGCCGATCGCCAGCGCCGCCCCGGCCAGCGCCACGGCCACCGCCTCACCCACGACCATCCCCTTGATCTGCCCCGGAGTCGCCCCCGAGCAGCGCAGCAGCTCCATCTCGGCGGCTCGCTGGCGCACGTTCACCGTCAGCGTCGAGGCGATCGCGAAGAACACCAGCAGAGTGCCGTAACCTCCGACCACCCCCGCGGCGGTGGAGAGCGTCTCCGAGCTGACCGCGTCCACGCCCGGCTGCCCGGCCGTGTCGTGCATCGCGTTGAACGTCATGATGATCGCCGCGCCCAGGAACGCGGACAGCAGGGTCGCGAGGAACCGCCCGGGCCGCTGCCGGACCGACCGCATCGCCAGCAGGAACATGACCCTCACACCCCCGCCGGCACGTCGTCGCCCAGGTGCGCCAGCCGCTCGGCGACCGCGTCCGGTGTCGGGGCGTCCATCCGCCCGGCCAGCCGGCCGTCGGCGAGGAAGAGCACGGAGTCGGCGTAGGAGGCGGCGACCGGATCGTGCGTCACCATCACCACCGTCCGGCCGTGCACCCGCACCGCGTCCTGGAGCAGCCGCAGCACACCCCGCGCGCTGCGCGTGTCCAGCGCGCCCGTCGGCTCGTCCGCGAAGATCACCCGCGGCTCGGTGACCAGCGCCCGGGCGATCGCCACCCTCTGGCACTGACCGCCGGAGAGCTGCCCGGGCCGGTGTCCGAGCCGGTCGCCGAGCCCCACGGACGTCAGCACCTCCCGGACCCGCCGCCGGTCCACGCGCCGCCCGGCCAGCTTCAGCGGCAGCACCGTGTTCTGCGCGACGGTCAGTGTCTCCAGCAGGTTGTACTGCTGGAACACGAACCCGATCCGGCCGCGCCGGAACCTCGTCAGCTCGGCCTCGCCCCCGCCCGTCAGCTCGGTGCCGTCGACCCGCACGATGCCGCTGTCGGGCCGTTCGAGACCCGCCGCGCACTGGAGCAGGGTCGACTTCCCGGAGCCCGACGGCCCCATCACCGCGGTGAACGTGCCGCGCTCCAGGCCGAGCGTCACCCCGTCCAGGGCGGTCACGGCGCTGTCGGCGCTCCCGTACGTCCTGGTCACCTTGACCAGCCGCAGCGCCTCGGCCGCCGGCCCCGGGTCCTGGTCCTGTCGTCGTGGTCCGGTGCGGAACATCGTCGTCGTCCCCCTTCGTCCGACACGCCCTGTGTCTCGCCCTCGACGCTACGGAGAAGGTGACCCGGCCACACGGGTCGCAGAACCCGTGTTCCGGGGTGTACCCAGCGACACCCCGCGGGTACTCGGTCGCTCCCGTACGGAAAGGGCTGACACGGCATGCAGATCGATCTGAAGGGCCGCACCGCTCTGGTCACCGGCTCCACCCAGGGCATCGGCGCCGCCATCGCCGCGGGGCTGGCCCGCTCCGGCGCCCGGGTGGGCGTCAACGGCCGCACACCCGCCCGCGTGCAGGAGGCCGTGGACCGGATGCGGGAGGAGGTACCCGGCGCCGACCTTGTGCCCGTGGCCGCCGACGTCACCACCGACGAGGGCGCCCGGCAGGCGGTGGACGCGCTGGGGCAGGTCGACGTCCTCGTCAACAACCTCGGCGTCTTCGAGTCCGCCGACCCCCTGGAGATCAGCGACGAGGAGTGGCGCCGCTACTTCGACGTGAACGTCCTGTCGGCCGTGCGCCTCACCCGGCTCGTCCTGCCCGCCATGACCGAGCGCGGCTGGGGACGTGTCCAGTACATCGCCAGCGACTCGGCAGTCGTCATCCCCGCCGAGATGATCCACTACGGCATGTCCAAGACCGCCCTGCTCGCGGTGGGCCGGGGCTTCGCCAAGCAGGCGGCCGGCACCGGCGTCACGGTGAACTCGGTCATCGCGGGCCCGACCCGCACGGGTGGCGTCGAGGACTTCGTCTACCAGCTCGTCGACCGCGACCTGCCCTGGGACGAGGCCCAGCGCGCGTTCATGCGGCAGCACCGGCCGCAGTCGCTGCTCCAGCGGCTGATCGAGCCGGAGGAGATCGCCAACATGGTCGTCTACCTCGCCTCCGACCACGCCTCGGCGACCACGGGCGGTGCTCTGCGGGCCGACGGCGGCTACGTCGACTCGATCCTGCCCTGAGCCCGAACCCGGGGGTCAGTCCTCTGCCACCAGCACCACCTCCAGCGTGCGCGGACCGTGCACGCCCTCGACCCGGTCCAGCTCGATGTCGCTGGTCGCCGACGGTCCGGAGATCCACGTCAACGGGCGTGCCGGGTCGAGGCGTTCGAGCCCCTGCGGCACCGACGACACGACCTGGCCGGGCACCCGCACGACGCAGATGTGGTGGTCCGGGACGAGGGTGATCCGGCGGCGGCCCTGGTCGGGCGAGCCGTCCAGCACGATGGTGCCGGTCTCGGCGATGGCGACGGCACACCCGGTGACGACGCTGTCGACCCGGTCGAGTTCGTGCGGCGTGCTCACGGCCCGGTCTTGGACGCGTGTCGCGTCGACCGCCTTGAGCCAGTGCGGTGGCAGTCCGGGGGGTACCAGCACCGATTGCGCGCCCCGTTCCGCCAGGAGCCGCACGAGCACGTCCGGCAGCTCGCCGTCCGAGCAGCGGTGCACGACCGCCCGGTAGTCCGCCAGGTTCTCGGCGAGCAGCTCCACCGTCTCCGCGACGCTCCGCTGCCCGTGCTCGCGCAGATAGTCCCGCGCGATCGGCGCCTCGTCGGCCGGCGCGTCAGCGAGCGCGCGCCGCACCCGGCCCAGGATCCGTTCCCTGCTGTTCACCGGTTCCCGTCCTTCCCGCCGCGAGTCCGCTGCCACCAGTCCCGGAACGGCTCCGCGGGCACCGGCGGCAGCTCCCGGGTCCCGCTCCACGCCCGGCCCGGGCCCGGCAGTGTCCGGGGATGGAAGCGGCGGGACCGGGAGGCGGCGCGCTGGCCCGTGCGCAGCGCGCCCGGGTGGGTGAAGGCCCAGCGGGCCGCGCGCATCGCCGCCCGCTCGGCGGCGTGCCCCTTCGCCGGCCGCAGCACCACCTTGTTGCCCTCGCGGGTGACCTCCCCGCCCTGGACGACCCGCTCCCGCAGATGCACCAGCACCTCCGGGATGTCGATGGCGACCGGGCACACCTCGTAGCACGCCCCGCACAGCGAGGACGCGTACGGCAGCGAGGCGTCGATCCCGCTGCCCGTGCCCCGCAGCTGGGGACTGAGGATCGCGCCGATCGGCCCCGGGTACACCGAGCCGTAGGCGTGGCCGCCGGCCCGCTCGTACACCGGGCACACGTTGAGGCACGCCGAGCAGCGGATGCAGCGCAGCGCCTGCCGGCCGACCTCGTCGGCGAGGGTGTCGGTGCGGCCGTTGTCCAGCAGCACCAGATGGAAGGTGCCCGGGCCGTCCTGATCGGTCGTGCCCGTCCAGGTGGACGTGTACGGGTTCATGCGCTCGGCCGTGGAGGAGCGGGGGAGGGTCTGAAGGAACACCTCCAGGTCCTGCCAGGCCGGCACGATCTTCTCGATGCCGACGACCGAGATCAGCGTCTCGGGCAGGGTCAGGCACATCCGGCCGTTGCCCTCGGACTCCACGACCACCAGCGTGCCGGTCTCGGCGACCATGAAGTTGGCGCCGGAGATGCCGACCTTCGCCCGCAGGAACTTCTCCCGCAGGTGCAGGCGGGCGGCCTCGGCGAGTTCGGCCGGTGTGTCGGTCAGACCCTCGGGGGCGGGGCGGCCCCACTCGCTCATCTCCCGGGCGAAGATGTCCCGGATCTCGCCCCGGTTGCGGTGGATGGCCGGGACGAGGATGTGCGAGGGCCGGTCCTGGCCCAACTGCACGATCAGCTCGGCGAGATCGGTCTCGTAGGCGTGGATGCCCTCGGCCTCCAGCGCCTCGTTGAGCCCGATCTCCTGCGTGGCCATCGACTTGACCTTGACGACCTCGGTCTCGCCGGTCATCTTCACGAGCTGCGTGACGATCTCGTTGGCCTCGGCCGCGTCGGCGGCCCAGTGCACCACGCCGCCCGCCGCCGTGACCGATTCCTCCAGCTGCACGAGGTAGCGGTCGAGATGGCGCAGCGTGTGGTCCTTGATCCGCTTGCCCGCCTCGCGCAGCTCGGCCCAGTCGGACACCTCCGTCACGGCCTTCGCCCGCTTGGCGCGGATGGTGTGCGTGGCGTGCCGCAGATTGCCGCGCAGGGTCGTGTTCGCCACGGCCTCCCGGGCGGCCTCCGGAAACGCCGGCATGCCGAGATACGTCCCGCTCATAGGGCCGGTTCCTCCTCCGTGCTCGCCAGGATCTCCGCGATGTGCACCGGCCGCATGCCGGTTCGCAGCCGGGCCATCGTCCCGCCGAGGTGCATCAGGCAGGAGTTGTCGGCCGCGCACAGCACCTCGGCGCCCGTCGACTCGGCGTTGCGCACCTTGTCGGCGCCCATCGCCGCCGAGACGTCGGAGTTCTTCAGCGCGAAGGTGCCGCCGAACCCGCAGCACTCGTCGGCCCCCGGCAGCTCGACCAGTTCCAGCCCCTTCACCTGCCGCAGCAGCCGGAGCGGCCGGTCACCGAGTCCGAGCCCGCGCAGCCCGTGGCACGTCGGGTGGTAGGTCACCGTGTGCGGGTAGTACGCCCCGACGTCCGTCACGCCCAGCACGTCGACCAGGAACTCCGTCAGCTCGTACGTCTTGGGCACCACCGGCGCCAGCGTCGCCGCGAGGGCGTCGCCCCGCCCTTCGGCCCGGGCCCGCTCGCCCATCCGCGGGTACAGCTCCCGCACCATCGCCCCGCACGACCCGGACGGGGTCACGATCGCCTCGTACTCACCGAAGACATCGGAGAAATGCCGGGCGAGCGGCTCGGCCTCGTGACGGTATCCGGTGTTGTAGTGCGCCTGCCCGCAGCAGGTCTGCGCCATCGGGAAGTCGACGTCGACGCCCAGCCTGGTCAGCAGTTTCATCACGGCGCGCCCGGTGTCCGGATAGAGCGTGTCGTTGACGCAGGTCAGGAACAGGGCGACACGCATCGCGGCTCCTTGTGGTCGGTCATCGGATGAGTGAAGCGTAGTCCGGGGACGATACGCGGGGGAGACCCCGTCAGTCCGCGGTGAGCCGGGCCTGCGCGGCCTGCCACCGCTCGGTCCCGCCCCGGGGCTCGTAGCGGGTGAGCGGCTGTGTGTTCACCAGCAGCCGCCGCATCCCGGCCAGGTCGCCGACCAGCCCGTGCGCCCGCGCCTGTACCAGGACGTTCCCGAGCGCGGCGGCCTCGGTCGGCCCGGCCACCACCGGCAGCCCGCACGCGTCGGCGGTCAGCTGGCACAGCAGGGCGTTGCGTGTGCCGCCGCCGACCACGTGCACGACGTCGACCGCGTGTCCGGCCAGCCGCTGGGCGTCCTGGACGGCCTTGCGATGGGCGAGGGCGAGGGAGTCGAGGATGCAGCGCGTCACCTCGGCCGGCGACCCGGGCACCGGCTGCCCCGAGAGCCGGCACGCCTCGGCGATCCGCTCCGGCATCCGACCCGGCGCCAGGAACGCCGCGTCACCCGCGTCCACGACCGACCGCAGCGCCGGAGCCTTGGAGGCTTCCAGCAGCAGCGCGCCCAGGTCCGTCTCGCCCCAGGCTCGTACGCACTCCTGGAGCAGCCACAGCCCCATGATGTTGCGCAGGTAGCGGACCGTGCCGTCCAGCCCCAGCTCGTTGGTGAAGTTGGCCGCCCGGCTCTCCTCGGTCAGCACCGGCGCGTCCAGCTCCAGACCGGCCAGCGACCAGGTGCCGGTGCAGATGTACGCGAACCGCTCGCCCGAGGCCGGTACGGCGGCGACCGCGGAGGCGGTGTCGTGCGACCCGACGGCCGTCACCGGCACCGGACCGGCGAGCCCGGTCTCCTCCAGCACCTCGTCGCGCAGCAGCCCCGCCGGATCACCGGGGTGCCGCAACGCTGCGAACAGGCCCAGGTCGACACCGAGCCGGGAGGCGACGTCGTACGCCCAGTCGCGGGTGCGCGGGTCGATCAACTGGGTCGTGGACGCGTTGGTCAGCTCCGTGCCCTGCTCGCCGGTCAGCCAGTACGTCAGCAGGTCCGGCATCAGCAACAGCCGCCGGGCCGCGCCGAGCTGGGCCGTGGAGCGGGCGGCGGTGAGCTGGTACAGGGTGTTGAAGGGCGCGTACTGCAACCCGGTCGCGGCGTACAGCTCCTCGGCGGGCACGGTCGCCCACACCTTCTCCGCGACCCCCTCGGTCCGGGGGTCCCGGTAGTGCACGGGGTTGCCGAGCAGGGCCCCGTCCGCGTCCAGCAGCCCGTAGTCCACGGCCCAGCTGTCGATGCCGACGGAGTCGAGTCGTCCACCGCACTGGGCACCCGCCGCCCGCAGCCCGTCCAGCACCCCGGCGTACAGCCCGAGCGCGTCCCAGCGCAGCCCCTCGGGCACCCGGACGGGCCGGTTGGGGAAGCGGTGTGCCTCGGCGAGCTCCAGGCTGTCCGGGCCCACGCGGCCGACCATGACGCGCCCGCTGGACGCGCCCAGGTCGACCGCGGCGTACGACTTCTCGGCGGCGCTCATCGCAGGAAGGCGGCCGCGACGCCGGCGTCGACGGGGATGTGCAGACCGGTGGTGTGGGTGAGGTCTCCACCGGTCAGCGCGAACACGGCGTTGGCCACGTGCTCGGGGAGCACTTCGCGCTTGAGGATGGTCCGCTGGGCGTAGAACTCGCCCAGCTTCTCCTCGTCCACCCCGTACACCGCGGCCCGCTGGGCGCCCCACCCGCCGGCGAAGATCCCCGACCCGCGCACGACACCGTCCGGGTTGACCCCGTTGACGCGGATGCCGTGCTCGCCCAGCTCGGCGGCGAGCAGCCGCACCTGGTGCGCCTGGTCGGCCTTGGTGGCGGAGTAGGCGATGTTGTTGGGACCGGCGAACACGGCGTTCTTCGAGGCGATGTAGACGATGTCGCCGCCCAGCTCCTGGGCGGTCATCACCCGGGCGGCTTCCCGCGAGACGAGGAAGGACCCGCGCGCCATGATGTCGTGCTGGAGGTCCCAGTCCTTGGCGGAGGTCTCCAGCAGCGGCTTGGAGATCGAGATTCCGGCGTTGTTCACGACGAGATCCACGCCGCCGAAGGCCAGTACCGCCGCCCGGAAGGCCTCGGCGATCTGCTCCTCGGACGTGACGTCGACCGTCACCGCGACGGCCTTGTCGGGTCCGCCCAGCTCCTCGGCGACGGCCTCGGCGTTCTCCGCGTCGAGATCGGCGACGACCACACACGCGCCCTCGGCCACGAGCCGGTGCGCGATGGCCTTCCCGATCCCGCTCCCGGCACCCGTCACCAGCGCCACCCGGGTCGCCAGCGCCTTGGGCTTCGGCATCCGCTGGAGCTTGGCCTCCTCCAGCGCCCAGTACTCGATCCGGAACTTCTCGGACTCCTCGATCGGCGCGTACGTCGACACCGCCTCGGCCCCGCGCATCACGTTGATGGCGTTGACGTAGAACTCGCCCGCGACCCGGGCGGTCTGCTTGTCCTTGCCGAAGGAGAACATGCCCACGCCCGGCACCAGCACGATCGCCGGATCGGCGCCGCGCATGGCGGGGGAGCCGGGCTCGGCGTGCCGCCGGTAGTAGGCGGCGTACTCCTCGCGGTACTCGGCGTGCAGCTCCTTCAGCCGGGCGATCGCCTCGTCGAGCGGGGCGCTCGGCGGCAGGTCCAGCACCAGCGGCCGGACCTTCGTCCGCAGGAAGTGGTCCGGGCAGGACGTGCCCAGCGCGGCCAGCCGCGGGTGCTCCGCGCTCGCCAGGAAGCCGAGCACGACCTCGGAGTCGGTGAAGTGCCCCACCTGGGGCCGGTCCTGTGAGGCGAGGGCGCGCACGTACGGTGCGAGGGCGGCGGCCCGTTCCCGCCGCTCGTCGGTGTCCAGCGCCGCGTACCCGTCGATCACCGGACCGAAGGGCTCGGGCCTGCCCCGCTCGGCGAGGAACGTCTCGGCGGTCCGGATGATGTGCAGCGAGTTGCGCTCGCACTCCTCGGAGGTGTCGCCCCAGGCGGTGATCCCGTGGCCGCCGAGAACGCACCCGACGGCCTGCGGGTTGGCCTTCTTCACGGCGGCGATGTCCAGCCCGAGCTGGAAGCCGGGCCGCCGCCACGGCACCCACACCACACTGTCCCCGAAGCACTCGGCGGTCAGCTTCTCCCCGTCGGCGGCGCAGGCGAGCGCGATCCCCGAGTCCGGGTGCAGATGGTCGACGTGCGCGGCCTCGACCAGCCCGTGCATCGCGGTGTCGATGGACGGAGCGGCCCCGCCCTTTCCGTGCAGGCAGTAGTCGAACGCGGCGACCATCTCGTCCTCGCGCTCCACGCCCGGATAGACATCGACGAGCGCCCGCATCCGGTCCAGCCGCAGCACGGCCAGCCCCGCCTCGGTCAGCGTCCCGAGGTCACCGCCGGACCCCTTGACCCACATCAGCTCGACGTCCCCACCGGTGACGGGGTCGGTCTCGGTGCCCTTGGCGGAGGCGTTACCGCCGGCGTAGTTGGTGTTGCGGGGATCAGACCCAAGCCGGCGCGACCGGGCGAGGAGAGCGGCAGCTTCGGGATGAACAGCCATGCCAGTTCCTTTTCAAGAGAGAGGGAGGTGGGGGGCTCGCTTTCAGGGGCGCGGGGAACTGCGCGATCAACCACGGACGACCCGCACCCCGCAGACAACAGATCTCGGCAGGCGCTTACGCCCCCCACCCCGCCTGCTGCCCGCCAACCCGCTCGGCCACGATCTTCTCGGCCCACCCGGACGCCTTGTACGCGGCGATCGGGTTCGCGTGCAGCCCCATCTCGCCCCGGACCTCCGCGAGCAACGGCCGCACATCCGTGTTGTACGCGTCCATGATCACGGCATTCGCCCCGAGCACGTCACCGGACGCCTGTGCGTCGGCCAGGGCGGCGCGGTCGATCAGCAGCGCCTTCGCCGTGGCCTCCTGCACGTTCATCACCGACCGGATGATCGCCGGGATCTTCGCCTCGATGTTGTGGCACTGGTCGAGCATGAACGCGACCTCGGGCGAGAACCCACCGCCCCGCACGACCTCGTACATGATCCGGAACAGCTGGAACGGATCCGCGGCCCCGACCATGAGGTCGTCGTCCGCGTAGAACCGGGAGTTGAAGTCGAACCCGCCGAGCTTCCCCTCGCGCAGCAGCGTCGCCACGATGAACTCGATGTTGGTCCCCGGCGCGTGATGCCCCGTGTCGACGACGACCTGCGCCTTCGGCCCGAGCTTCAGACAGTGGGCGTAGGCGGTACCCCAGTCGGGCACGTCCGTCGCGTAGAACGCCGGCTCGAAGAACTTGTACTCCAGCAGCATCCGCTGCCCGTCGCCGAGCCGCTCGTAGACCTCGGCCAGCCCCTCGGCCAGCCGGTCCTGCCGCCCGCGGATGTCGTCCTGACCGGGATAGTTCGTGCCGTCGGCGAACCACAGCTTCAGATCCGCCGAGCCCGTCGCGTCCATGATGTCGACGCACTCCAGCAGGTGGTCCACGGCCTTCCGCCGCACGGAGGCCTCCGGATGGCAGATGCTCCCGAGCTTGTAGTCGTCGTCCTGGAAGGTGTTGGAGTTGATCGCTCCGAGCCGCACCCCACGCTGCTCGGCGTGCTTGGCCAGCGCCGCGTAGTCGTCGACCCTGTCCCACGGAATGTGCAGGGCCACGGTCGGGGCGACGCCCGTGAACTCGTGCACCTTCGCGGCGTCGTCCAGCTTCTCGAACGGAGTGCGCGGCACACCCTGCTGCGCGAACACCTTGAACCGTGTGCCCGAGTTCCCGTACGCCCACGACGGCGTCTCGACGGCCTGTGTCTTGAGAGCGGCCTTCGCCGCGGCGAGCTCGGTCACGTCAGGCTCCTGTGACATCGGGTCGTGACGACCACTGAATGAAACGATTCAGGACGCGAAGCTATGGGTCCCCCGAAGGGGTGTCAACCCCTCCGGCCAAGACGGTTTCCCGTGACCCGTGCGTGACCTTCTGTCCTCGAAACTTTTTCGACCGGAACCCATTGACGTGACATGCGCGGCCCGCCTAACGTCCCGGCAACCCAGTTGAAACCTTTCACGACGCCGAGAGGGCCGACCCGCCGGCGTCGTCGAGGAGCCCTCATGACCCACCCGTCCACCACGGGTCCGGCCCCGGTCCTCGCTCTGAAGGACGTCTCCAAGTCCTTCGGCGCGGTCCGTGCACTGCGGGACGTCTCCCTGGAGCTGTTTCCCGGGGAGGTGCACGCACTCGCCGGTGAGAACGGTGCCGGCAAGTCCACCCTCATCAAGACCCTCGCCGGGGTGCACCGCCCGGACGCCGGCCAGGTGCTGCTCGACGGTGCGCCCGTCGCCTTCCACGGCCCCGGCGACGCCCGCGACGCCGGCATCGCCGTGATCTACCAGGAGCCGACGCTCTTCCCCGACCTGTCGATCGCCGAGAACATCTACATGGGCCGCCAGCCGCGCCGCGCCCTCGGCCGGATCGACCACAAGGCCACCCACAACGCGACGGCCGCCCTGATGGAGCGCCTCGGTGTCGAACTCGACCCCGACCGGCCCGCCCGCGGCCTGTCCATCGCCGACCAGCAGATCGTCGAGATCGCCAAGGCCCTTTCCTTCGACGCCCGCGTCCTGATCATGGACGAGCCGACGGCCGCCCTCACCGGCAGTGAGGTCGCGCGCCTCTTCGGCGTCGTGCGCACCCTGCGCGACCAGGGCGCCGCCGTGCTGTTCATCTCCCACCGGCTGGAGGAGATCTTCGAGATCTGCCGGCGCGTCACCACCCTGCGCGACGGCGCCTGGATCGCCAGCGAGCCGCTGGAGGGCATGACCGAGGACGACCTCGTGCGCCGCATGGTCGGCCGCGATCTCGACGAGCTGTACCCCAAGCAGGAGGTCGAGCCGGGCGAGGTCGCCCTGAGCGTGCGCCGGCTGACCCGCGAGGGCGTGTTCACCGACGTCTCCTTCGACGTCCGGCACGGCGAGATCGTCGGTCTGGCCGGACTCGTCGGCGCCGGGCGTACGGAGGTCGCCCGGGCCGTGTTCGGCATCGACCGCTGGGACGCCGGCGAGGTCTCCGTCGACGGCAGGGCCCTGGTCAACGGCGCCCCGTCCACCGCGATGTCCGCCGGACTCGCCCTGGTTCCGGAGGACCGGCGCGCCCAGGGCCTGGTGATGGACATGTCCATCGAGCGCAACATCGGCCTCACCGGGCTCCGCACGACCGTGAAGGCCGGGCTCATGGACCGCGGCGCCGAGCGCAGCCGCTCCCTCGACTGGGCCGTCAGGCTCCAGGTGAAGTACGCCCGGATCGCCGACACCGTCAACACGCTCTCCGGCGGCAACCAGCAGAAGGTCGTGCTCGCCAAGTGGCTGGCCACCGGCCCGAAGGTGCTGATCGTCGACGAGCCCACCCGCGGCATCGACGTCGGCACCAAGGCCGAGGTGCACCGGCTGCTGTCCCAGCTGGCCGCGGACGGCGTGGCCGTCCTGATGATCTCCTCCGACCTGCCCGAGATCCTCGGCATGGCCGACCGCGTGCTGGTGATGCACGAGGGCCGCCTCACCGCCGAGATCCCCCGCACCGACGCCACCGAGGAAACCGTGATGGCCGCAGCCACCGGGAGGGCCGCCGCATGACGGTCGTCACCCCGCAAGAGGCCCCCGTGGCCGACGTGCCCAAGTCGAGCGGCACCCGGCTGGTCGACCGCGTCTTCAAGATGCGCGAACTCGCCATCCTGCTCGTCTTCCTGGTGATGATCGCCGTCACCCAGGCCGGCAACAGCGAGTTCCTGTCCGAACAGGGCATCAAGGACCTGCTGCTCAACGCGACGATCCTGGTCCTGGTCGCCACCGGCCAGTCCCTCGTCGTCATCACCCGCAACGTCGACCTGTCCGTCGGATCCACGCTCGGCATCAGCGCGTTCGCCGCCGGCGTCCACCTCCAGGGCGGTGGCGACCCCGTCGTGGCGATCGCCCTGGCCGTGCTGCTCGGCATCGGCTTCGGACTGCTCAACGGACTGCTCGTCAGCCTCGGTCAGGTGCCCGCGCTCGTCGTCACCCTCGGAACGCTCTACATCATCCGCGGCATCGACTCCATCTGGGTCGGCTCCCGCCAGATCACCGCGGCCGATCTGCCCGGCGGATTCGTCGACTTCGGCTCCGGCGGCATCTCCGCGGTGCCGTACCTGGCGCTGATCGCGCTGGCGGTGCTCGTCGCCACGGCCTACTACCTCAAGCACTTCGCCAGCGGCCGCGAGCTGTACGCGCTCGGCTCCAACCCCGAGGCCGCCCGCCTCGCCGGCATCCCCGTCCGCAAGCGGATCCTCGCCGCGTACACCTTCTGCGGCGCCCTCGCCGGACTCGCCGGCGCGATGTACCTCGCCCGGTTCGGCAACGTCGACTCCGGCACCGGCAACGGCTACGAACTCACCGTCGTCAGCGCGGTCGTGGTCGGCGGCGTCGTCTTCACCGGCGGCTCCGGCAGCGTCTACGGCGCGGCCCTCGGCGCGCTGCTGCTGACCTCCATCAACAGCGTGCTGCCCGCCCTCGGCGTCAGCTCCGTCTGGGTGCTCGCCATCAACGGCATCCTGCTCATCCTCGCCATCGCGGTCGACCGGATCGTCGCGCTGCGCGTGGCCTCCGCCCTGAAGAAGAGGAACGCCCGCCATGGCTGACATCTCCCCGAGCCGAGCGGCCGGCTGGTCCGGCCTCAAGAGGTGGGATTCCGCCGTAGGCGCCCTGCTCGTCGTGGTCCTGCTGTTCTCCTTCGGCTTCGTCGACGGGTTCGGCAACGCCCTCAACCTGTCGTTCCTGATCGGCAACACCCTGCCGATCGCGCTGATCGCACTGCCGATGACCCTGCTGGTCGTCTCCGGCGAGATCGACCTGTCGGTCGCCTCCACGGCCGGACTGTCCGGCGCCGTGATGGGCGCCCTGTGGAACCAGGGCATGACCATCGAGACGATCATCCCGATCTGCCTGCTGCTCGGTGTCGTGTGCGGGCTGGTCAACGGTCTGCTGGTGACCAGGCTGGGGCTGCCGTCCCTCGCCGTCACCATCGGCACGCTGGCCGCCTACCGGGGCATCGCGCAGATCGTGCTCGGCTCCGACGCGGTGACCGACTTCCCGACGCAGTACCTGGACTTCGCGGCCGGCCACATCGGCGACACGTTCATCCCGTACGCCTTCCTGCCGTTCCTCGTCCTGCTCGCCATCGCCGTGGTCGCGCTGCACGCCACACCGTTCGGACGCTCGCTGTTCGCGATCGGGGCGAGCGAGGAGGCCGCCCGATTCGCCGGCATCCGGGTCAAGCGGCAGAAGCTGATCCTGTTCACCCTGACCGGTCTGATGGCCTCCCTGACCGGCATCTTCTGGGCGCTGCACTACGCCAGCGCCCGCTACGACAACGCCACCGGTCTCGAACTGTCCGTCGTGGCCGCCGTGTTGCTCGGCGGCATCGACTTCGACGGCGGCAAGGGCACGCTGGGCGGTGCGATCGCCGGGGTGTTCCTCCTCGGCGCGCTGCAGAACGTGATGAGCCTCCAGGACGTCTCCGCCCAGTCGCAGATCGTCGTCACCGGCGTCCTGCTCGTCCTGTCCGTGCTCGGCCCCCGGGTCGTACGGCAGATCTCCACAGCGAGGGCGGGCCGCAGAGCCGCCTCGACTCCCACCTCGTAACCAGCCCTTCCTCGTAAAGGACCAACGCCATGCGTAAGTCAACCCTGCGCCGCAGCTGCGCGGCCCTCGCCACCGCCACCTCCCTCGCGCTCGCGCTCACCGCCTGCGGCGGCACCACCAAGAAGGACGTCGCGAACGAGGGTGCCTCCGCCGCCACCGCCGGCAAGGCCGACCCGAACGCGGCCACCAAGAAGGGCCTCACCGTCGGGTTCCTGCCCAAGCAGGTCAACAACCCCTACTTCACCAGCGCCGACAAGGGCGGCGAGAAGGCGCTCAAGGAGCTGGGATCCAGTTACAAGGAGGTCGGGCCGTCCAGCGCGACCGACACCGCCGGGCAGGTCTCCTACGTCAACACGCTCACCCAGCAGCAGGTCGACGCGATGGCCGTCTCCGCGCAGGACCCGGGCGCCCTGTGCACCGCCCTCAAGCAGGCCATGAAGAACGACATCAAGGTCGTCACCTACGACTCCGACACCACACCCGACTGCCGCAACGCCTTCGTCTCCCAGGCATCCGCCGAGGACCTGGGCCGCACCGAGGTGCAGCTGCTCGCCAAGCAGATCGGCTACAAGGGCGAGATCGCGATCCTGTCCGCCGCGCAGACCGCGACGAACCAGAACACCTGGATCGACTTCATGAAGGACGAGCTGAAGAAGCCCGAGTACAAGAACATGAAGCTGGTGAAGACCGCGTACGGCAACGACGACGCCCAGCAGTCCTTCCAGCAGACCCAGGGCCTGCTCCAGGAGTACCCGAACCTGAAGGGGATCATCTCCCCGACCACCGTCGGCATCAAGGCCGCCGCCCAGTACCTGTCGGGCTCCAAGTACAAGGGCAAGGTCAAGCTGACCGGCCTCGGCACCCCCAACGACATGCGCAAGTACGTCAAGAACGGCACCGTCGAGGCGTTCGAGCTGTGGGACCCGGCCAAGCTCGGCGAACTGGCCGCCCGCACCGCCGTCGCCCTGTCCTCCGGGCAGATCACCGGCAAGGAGGGTGAGACCTTCAAGGCCGGCTCCATGGGCGAGTACACCATCGGCAAGGACGGCGTGATCAGCCTCGGTAAGCCGACCGTGTTCGACGCCGAGAACATCGACCAGTTCAACTTCTAGACCCTGGGAGGTCGTTGATGCAGCGCGTGTGCTTCCTGCTGAAGGTCCGGGCGGAGCGCCTCGACGAGTACCGCGAGCGGCACGCCGCGGTGTGGCCCGAGATGCTCCGGGCGCTGAAGGAGACCGGCTGGCACAACTACTCGCTCTTCCTGCGCGAGGACGGACTGCTCGTCGGCTACCTGGAGACCGAGGACTTCGCGGCCGCCCAGGCCGCCATGGAAGCCACCGACGTCAACGCCCGCTGGCAGGCGGAGATGGCGCCGTTCTTCGAGTCGCTGGACGGCGCCCGGCCCGACGAGGCCATGAAACCGCTCACCGAAGTGTTCCACCTCGCATGACGATGGAGTCCACGAGATGCACAGACGTACGTTGCTGGCCGCCGCCCTCGCGGGAGCCGTGGTGACCCCCGCCCTCGCCTCCGGCACGGCACGGGCCGCCGACCCCGGCCCGTCGGTCACCCGCACCGGCACCACCACGCTCGACAGCCAGGCCCTCTTCTTCGTGTCCTACGACGGGCTGGTCAACAACAACGCCTTCCAGAAGAACGGCCTGCTGACCTACAAGGGCTACCAGTACGCCGTCTGGTACACCGCCGACCGGGGCGCCGTCGTCGGCCGCCGCGCCCTCGGGTCGAGCACCTGGTCGACCGTGAAGGTCGGGCACACCCTGCGCTACGACGACTCCCACAACGTCATCTCCATGGGCGTCTCCAAGGTCGACGGCCGCCTGCACCTCAACATGGACTCCCACAGCGACGGCTTCACCTACGTCAAGTCGGTCGCGGGACTGATGGACAACCCCGCGGGGCTGAGCTGGACCGCGAGCCGCTTCGGCGCGCCCCAGTCGACGCTCGACGGTCTGGCGCTGACCTCGCAGTTCACCTACCCCCAGTTCGTCTCCACCCCGGACGGCAAGCTCCAGCTGAGCTACCGCGTCGCCGTCTCCGGCAACGGCCGCAACGCCCTTGCCGAGTACGACGGCACCAGGTGGACCAACCTCGGCGAGTGGTCCAGCTCGACGGGCACGTACACCAGCGAGCACGGCTCCTCCACGGCCCGCAACATGTACCTGCACGGCATCGACTACGACCGGAACGGCCGGCTGCACTCCTTCTTCACCTGGCGCGAGCAGAACGGCGCCGTGATGTGCAGCAGCGGCGGCATCACCAACCACGACACCGGCTACGTCTACTCCGACGACCGGGGCCGCACCTGGCGCAACAACGCCGGCACCGTCGTCGGCGTCACCGGCGGCTCCGACAAGGTGTCCGTGACCGACGCCGGCCTGGTCGTCGACCCGCTCAACCCGGACCACTCCCTGATGAACCAGGAGAGCCAGTTCACCGACTCCGCGGGCCGGCCGCACGCGATCATCTCCTACGTTCCGGGCCGCTTCGGCCAGTGCACCACGAACTACGTCGCGAACCGGACCGCGAACGGCCGTGCCTTCCACGTCCGCAGGAACGCCTCCGGCACCTGGCAGAAGACCGAGATACCGGTCCCGCTGAACTCCAGCCAGCGCACCAAGCTGATCCTGGACAAGTACGACAACGCGTACGCGATCTTCCCGTTCGGCCGGATCGCGGGAGCCTCCGCCGCCTCCGGTTACACGGACTGGAGGATCCTCTTCGACGGCAGCGGCCTCAACGCCTTCGGCGAGGTCGTCATCGACGAGACGCGGGTCGCCCAGGACGGGGTGCTGTCCTTCATGTACCAGGAGAAGTCCAGCGGCACGACGCCCTCGGCGCTGCACGTGATCGACTTCCGCCTGCCCGCCTGACCGCATCCGGTTCCCGGGGCGGCGTGCCGGTAATGTGAAGCCGCCCCGGCCGCCGCCCCCTCGTCTCCCTCTGGAGGTCCCTGCCCGATGGCCCAGTCGGTGGGTATCAAGGACGTCGCCCGCGTCGCCGGAGTCTCCGTCGGCACGGTCTCGAACGTGATCAACCGCCCGGACACGGTCGCCACCGAGACCCGGGCCCGGGTGCTGTCCGCGATAGACCGGCTCGGCTACGTCCGCAGCGAGTCGGCCCGCCAGCTGCGTGCCGGCCGCAGCCGCATCATGGGGCTGCTCGTCCTCGACATGGGCAACCCCTTCTTCGTCGACGTGGCGCGCGGCGCCGAGCGCGCGGCCCGCCGGGCCGGACTCGGCGTCATGGTCTGCAACAGTGCCCAGGACCCGGGCGAAGAGGCCGAGTACCTCTCGCTCTTCGCCGAGCAGCGGGTGCGCGGCGTGCTGCTGACCCCGGCCGACGCCACGGGGCGCAACATCGAGGCGTTCCGCCGGCACGGCATCCCGTTCGTCCTGGTCGACCGGGTCGCCGAGGGCACCACCGAGTGCTCCGTCTCCGTCGACGACGTGGCCGGCGGCGCCCTGGCCGTACGCCACCTCGTCGACGCCGGGCACCGCTCCCTCGCTTACGTCAGCGGCCCGCCCGGACTGAACCAGGTCCGTGACCGGCGCACCGGCGCCCTCGAAGCGCTCGCCGAGGCCGGGCTCGGGCCCGACGCGCTGCGCGAGCTGCCCACCGAGCGGCTGGACGTCGCCGCCGGCCGCGACGCCGGGGCCCGCCTGCTCGGCCTCGCCGACCGGCCCACCGCCGTGTTCTGCGCCAACGACCTGCTCGCCCTCGGTGTGCTCCAGGCGATGTACGCGGCCGGGGTCGGCGTCCCCGACGACCTCGCCATCGTCGGCTACGACGACATCGAGTTCGCCGCCGCGGCCGCCGTCCCGCTCACCTCGGTGCGGCAGCCCGCCGTCACCATGGGCGCCATGGCCGCCGACCTGCTCCTGGAGGAGACGGAGGAGGAGGGCGCGGGGCGGCCACACGAGCACCGCAGGGTCGTCCTCCAGCCCGAGCTGGTGGTCCGCCGCTCCAGCCTGTCCGCCCGCTGAGCCGTCCGCCGGGTCTGAACCACCGTTCAGCAAGGTTTCATGATCGAAGGGCTCACGAGCGGACGTTCGCTGTGATGAACTGGGACGCGGCCCGAAAATCCGTCCGTCCCGGGAGCCCTGTTGACCCACAGCTACCGCCAGCCCGGAGTCGTCCTCACCGACCGCCGCTTCACCGTCCCCCTCGACCACGACCGCCCCGGCGGCGAGACGATCGAGCTGTACGCCCGCGAGGTCGTCGCGAGCGACAAGGCGCACCAGGACCTCCCGTGGCTGCTCTACCTCCAGGGCGGCCCCGGCTTCGGCGCGGACCGGTCCGTCGGCCGGCCGGGCTGGCTCGGCAGGGCCCTGAAGGAGTACCGCGTCCTCCTGCTCGACCAGCGCGGCACCGGCCACAGCACCCCCGCCAACCGCCAGACGCTCCCGCTGCGCGGCGGCCCGGCCGAGCAGGCCGGCTACCTCACGCACTTCCGCGCCGACGCGATCGTCCGCGACTGCGAGGCCATCCGCGCCGAGGTCACCGGCGGCACTCCCTGGACCGTCCTCGGCCAGAGCTTCGGCGGCTTCTGCGTGACCAGCTACCTCTCCCTGGCCCCCGAGGGCCTGGCCACGGCCGTCATCACCGGCGGCCTGCCCGCCCTGGACGCCCACGCCGACGACGTCTACCGCGCCGCCTTCCCGCGTATCGAACGCAAGGTCACCGCCCACTACGCCCGCTACCCGCAGGACGCCGAACGCGCCCGCCGCATCGCCGACCACCTGCTCCACCACGACGTGGTCCTGCCGGGCGGCTACCGGCTCACCGTCGAGGCCTTCCAGTCCCTCGGCATCGTCCTCGGCACCGGCGACGGCACCCACCGCCTGCACCACCTCCTGGAGAACGCCTTCGTCCGCACCCCGCAGGGCTCCACGCTCTCCGACGCGTTCCTGGAGCAGGCGCAGGCCATGCTCTCCTACGCCCGCCACCCGCTGTACGCCCTGATCCACGAGTCGATCTACGGCCAGGACGCCCGGCCCACCGACTGGTCGGCCGAGCGGGTCCGCGCCGAGTTCCCGCAGTTCGACGCCGCCAAGGCGCTCGCGGGCGACGAACCCCTCCTGTTCACGGGAGAGTCGATCCATCCGTGGATGTTCGAGTGCGACCCGGCCCTGCGCCCGCTGCGCGAGACCGCCGACCTGCTCGCCGCCCGCACGGACTGGACGCCCCTGTACGACCCGGCCCGCCTCGCCGCGAACGAGGTTCCGGTCGTGGCGGCCGTCTACCACGACGACATGTACGTCGACACGGCCCACTCCCTGCGCACCGCCCGCACGATCCGCGGGCTGCGCACCTGGATCACGGACGAGTTCGAGCACGACGGCATCCGCACCGGCGGGCCCCGCGTCCTCGACCGGCTGCTGGCCCTCGTGCGGGACGAGGCGTGATGCCGTGCCGTACGCCCCGTGATGTCGGTGGCGCCGATTAGTCTGCGGACATGACGACCACTCAACTCCAGCCCATGCCCGGCGACTGGCGGCGTGCCCTAGCGGTCGTGGCCCATCCGGACGACCTCGAGTACGGCTGCTCGGCGGCGATCGCGGCCTGGACGGACGAGGGCCGCGAGGTCGCCTACGTCCTCGCGACCCGGGGCGAGGCGGGCATCGACACCATCGAGCCCGCGCGGTGCGGGCCGCTGCGCGAGCGCGAGCAGCGGGCGAGCGCGGCGGTGGTCGGCGTGTCGGAGGTGGAGTTCCTCGACCACGAGGACGGCGTCGTCGAGTACGGCACCGCCCTGCGCCGCGACATCGCCGCCGCCATCCGCCGGTACCGGCCCGAGCTGGTCATCACGCTCAACCACCGCGACACCTGGGGCGGCGTCGCCTGGAACACCCCGGACCACGTGGCCGTCGGCCGGGCCACCCTCGACGCGGCCGGCGACGCCGGCAACCGCTGGATCTTCCCCGAGCTCGTCGAGCAGGGCCTCGACCCCTGGGACGGCGTGCGCTGGGTCGCGGTCGCGGGCTCCAGCACCCCCACGCACGCCGTCGACGCCACGGCCGGTATGGAGCGCGCGGTGGCCTCCCTGCTGGAACACCGCAGCTACATCGAGGTGTTGACCGACGAGGACCCGGAGACGTACGTACGCGGCTTCCTGACGGAGCACGCGGAGAGGACGGGGGAGCGGTTCGGTGGCCGCCCCGCGGTGGCGTTCGAACTGTTCAGCAGATGATCAGCGGTTGACCGACGGACAACGGGGGAGACCATGACGGGCAGCGAGGAACTGGCCGGGCGCTTCGAGGAGCACCGCGGCCACCTGAAGGCGGTCGCGTACCGCATGCTGGGGTCACTGGCCGAGGCGGAGGACGCCGTCCAGGAGGCCTGGCTGCGGCTGAGCCGCTCCGACGCGGACGACATCGGGAACCTGGGCGGCTGGCTGACGACCGTGACCGGTCGCATCTGCCTGGACCTGCTGCGCTCGCGCGCCGCACGCCACGAGGAACCGATGGGCGACGCTTTCGTCCCGGACCCGGTGCTCAGGCCTCTGGCGCACGTGATCGACCCGGCGGAGGAGGTGCTCCAGGCCGACTCGGTGGGCCTGGCCCTGCTCGTCGTGCTGGAGAACCTGACGCCCGACGAGCGGCTCGCGTTCGTGCTGCACGACATGTTCGCCGTGCCGTTCGACGACATCGCGCCGATCGTGGAGCGCAGCCCGGCCGCGACCCGGCAGCTGGCGAGCCGGGCGCGGCGCCGGGTGCGGGGCGCCACCCCGTCGGCCGATCCGGACCTCGGCCGGCAGAAGCAGGTGCTCGACGCCTTCCTGGCGGCCTCGCGCGGCGGTGATTTCGAGGCGTTGCTGGAACTGCTGCACCCGGACGTGGTGCTGCGGGCCGACTCGGGGGCGCTCGTGCGGGGCGCGGCCGCGTCCAAGGTCGTCCAGGGCGCGAAGACGGTGGCGGAGCAGGCGCTCCTGTTCGCCCGCTACGCACAGGCCGCTCAGCTGGTGCTGGTCAACGGCTCGGTCGGGGTCGTCCACGCCCCCGAGGGCCGCGTGCAGTCGGTCATGGGCGTCACGATCGCCGACGGCCGCATCACCGGCATGTACATCCTGGCCGACCCCGAGCGGCTGGAACGCCTGGAGGCACCCGGGTTCGCCGGCTGAGGTGCCCTCGCCCCCGGCCCGTCGGCGGGCCAGGTTGCGGGAATGGTCCGTGACTCCCGGTAGCCGGTGCGATACTGGGTGCGCACGCGACCATGAACGGGGGCACTTATGGGGGACGGCGGCCTGCCGCTGACGGAGGTCCTGGAGACGCTCCGCGGCCAACTCACCGAGCTGATGCGGGACACCGACGGCAAGGACCTCCTCTTCGCCCTGGGCGATGTCGAGTTGGAACTCGGCGTGGAAGTCACGCGGGGCGGCGGGCTCTCGGGGAAGGTCCGCTTCGGTGTCGTCGAGGCGGGAGCGGACGGGACGGCGGGCCGCCGTGCCACCCACACCGTCCGGGTGCGGCTGGAACCGCTCACGACCGCCGAGGGCCGGCGCGTCATGATCACCGACCCGGGGCGTGTGCTGACTCCCCGGCCGCCCCTGCCCCCCGCCGCCACCTCTCCGCACGGGGAGCGGCCCCCGGCCGCGCAGTGAACGCACGGGTCCTGGAGGTCTCGGCCGAGTCCGCCGGCGGTCTCCGCTACGGCACCGGCTTCGCCCTGTCGGCACGCCTGGTTCTGACGGCCCGGCATGTCGTGGCGGACGCGGACCGCATCAGCGTACGAGCGCTCGGGGACGACACCGTCCGGTCGTGCCGCCGCGTCTGGACGGGCGACCGGACCGACGCGGCGCTGCTGGAGGTCACCTGCGGCGACCTGGCACGGGATGATGTCCGGCTGGGCGGCCTCGCGGCCTTCGACGAGGCCGTGTGCCGGGCCGTGGGGTTCCCGCGCTTCCAGGTCGACCACGGCGTGGGCAACGACACGGAACAGGTCACCGGAACCATCGCACCGGAGACCGGAGCAGTCGGCGGACGGTGGCAGATGAAGGTCACCGGAGACGTGCCGCCCTCCCGCTGGGAAGGCCTGTCCGGCGCGGCGGTCTTCACCGCAGGTGTGCTCATCGGCCTCGTCACCGAGGCGCTGCGCGAGTTCACCCCCTCCCGGCTGCGTGTCGAACCGCTGACCCGTGTGACCGCCGAACCGGGGTTCGCCGACGCCTGGCGACGCGTGACGGGCTCGGCACCACCCGCCCTCGAAGCGGCCGACCTCACCTCCCTGGTGACCACGCGTGACGTCGTCCCTCACATCGGCTCCCCGGGAGCGCTCCTGCGGGCCGAGGTGGGCGCCGTACGGTTCTCCGGACGGGAGAGCGAACTCGGCCGGCTCCGACAGTGGTGCGAGGGCGACGGTCCGCGCGTCCACCTCGTGACCGGACCGGCAGGAGCCGGCAAGTCACGGCTGGCGTTGCGCCTCACGGCGGAACGCCGTGCGGCGGGGGAGTACGCGGGGACACTGCGAACTCCGTTGCCGGGCACCGGCCTGGAACGCCTGGCCCGGCTGACCCGGCCGGTGCTGTGCGTCGTGGACTACGCCGAGACCCGGCAGGAGGAACTGGCCGCACTGCTGTCGGCGCTCCGCGACCGGTCGGAAGGGGCGTCGCTGCGACTGCTGCTGCTCGCCCGCACGGACCGCGACTGGTACGAGCGGCTCCGCACCGAACACGGCCTGCTGACTCCGGACCCGATCCGGCTGGGCCACCACACGGACCCGGCCGCCACCCACGGCACGGCGTTCGCCGAGGCCGCCCACGACCTCGCCGCGGCCGTCCGCCGCCTTCCCGAAGCCTGGCCCATCGGCGATCCCGCCCTGCTGCGACCACCGCCGAACGCGCAGGAGTCACCCCTGGCGCTCCAGGCGGCAGCCCTGGTGGGCCTGTTGCAGACCGGTGGCTCCGCCGTCTGCGTACCGGAGGGCACCAGCGTCTGGGAGGTCCTGCTGCGCCACGAACGGCTGTACTGGGACCGCGCGGCCCGCAGCCGGGACCTCGGAGTCTCGCCCGAACTGCGTTCCGAACTCGTGGTCGCGGCCACGCTCTGCGCGCCCCGGCTGCTCGCCGAGGCGCGCCGGCTCGCCGCGGACGTCCTGCGCGCCGCCGATCCTCTCGAACCGCGCCCGCGCCTGGTGGCCGACTGGTTGCGCGACCTGTACCCCGGCGCGGACGGCACGTTCTGGGACGGCCTGCGTCCCGACCGGCTGGCCGAGCACGCGGTGATGAACACCCTGGTGGAGGAACCCGACCTGCTGGTCAGGCTCCTGCGGAACGCACCGGACCGGCAGGCCGACGCGGCCCTCACGCTGCTGTCCCGAGCCGGAGCACACCGCCCGGAGTCCGCCCCCGTCCTGCGGCGCCTGCTCACCGAACTGCCCCGTCTCGCGTCCCGGGCCGCACGGACCGCGGCAGGCAGTGAGCACCCGGCCCCCCTCGTCCGGGCCGTCGAGCACGTGGTCGAGCAGGAGGGGCTGACCGAGGAGGAGCTGTGGGACCTGGAGGAGGTCATCCCAGCGAGGACCGTCGTGCTCGGCGACGTCGCGGTGAAGGTGACCGAGGCGCTCGCCACCATCTGCGCCCGGTCGGCCCGGGCCGGCACCACCGACCGGGACCTCGCGTTCGTCGCGCTCCTCCGCCACGCGCAGCGACTCTCCGGGGCAGGCCGGGAGGCGGAGGCCCTCGCGGCCCACACGAAAGTCTTCGCCTCCGCCAAGGAGACCGCGGAGTCCGAGGGCTCCTTGTCGACCGACGTCGTCGTCGCCGCCACGGGTCTGGCACAGGCCTACAGCGACGTCGGCCACCACGACGACGCGCTCCGCGTCACTCGGATGCTCGCCGAGCTGGTGACGGACGAGACGGAGGATCGCGACCTGGCGGGCCGGCACGTGACGATGCTGCTCACGTTCGGTGCCCGGCTGGCCGAGGCGGGGCAGACGTCCGCGGCACTGGAGGTCGTCGACCAGGCGGTGTCGACGGCCCGGTGGCTCACCGGCGCGCCCGCGTCCGACGACCTGCTGGGCATGGCACTGGAGAGCCGCACGCGGATGCTCTTCATCGCGGGACGGCCCTACGAGGCGGTGGCCGCCGCACAGGAGGCGGTGACGGTCCGCCGTGCCGCCGCTCCGGCGGCCGACCGGCCTGACGGCCAACTCGGTTGGTGCCTGCGGGACCTGGCCCAGGCACTGGGAGCGATCGGCGCGCACACCGAGGAGCTGGCAGCTCTCCAGGAGAGCGTGCTGATCCACCGGGAACTGGCCGACGACGAACATCACCGGGTGGGCCTGCCCGAGGCGCTGGGGGAACTCAGCCGGTGCCTGTCCCGGCTCGGCCGGCCCGAGGAGGCCGTCGAGGCCGGCGCCGAACAGGTGGCCCTGCTGCGTCGCCTGACGTCCCTCGCGCCCGAGCGCTTCGAAGGCGACCTCGGCACTGCACTCCACGAGCACGCGGCCCGACTGCTGGACGCCGACCGCTTCACCGAGGCGAGGGCGGCCTCCGCCGAAGCGGAACGGCTCCGCCACGAACCCCCGGACGCGTGCCCGCCCTCGCCTGAACCGCCGCCCCTGCCCGAACTCCCGCCCTCCCCACCGGAAACGGAAGCACCCGCCATGCCGGAATCGCCGCTGGACGCAGCAGTCGACCAGCTCACGGACCTCGTGACCGCGCAGCCCGACGACGCCGGGTTGCGGCTGCTGATCGTCCAGGCCCTGGTCGCCGCCGGCCGGCCCGGCGAGGCGCTCCGGCATGCGCAGGAGGCCCTGCGTGCGGACCCGTCGAGTGCGGCAGCCCGCGAGGCCATGTCCGCCGCCCTGCTGCCGCGGCTCCCCGCTCCCGGCGAGAGCCCCGAGACTCCCGAGGCACCCGAAACCCCCGTCGCGTCCGGGCGGCCCGCGCCGCCCGAAGCCCCGGAGCGGGTGCGTCCCGCCACGCCGCAGCCTGCCGAGGGACACGGCCGGGTATGCACCGACACGGACGCCCCCGCCGACGAGGTGGTGGAGGTCGGGCGCTCGACCGTGAAACTGGCCGACGTGGCGGGGATGGCCGAGGTCAAGGCACGGCTGAACACGACGTTCTTCGCCCACCTGCGCAACCCCGAGATCTCCCGCAGCTACGGCCAGTCCGTGCGCGGCAGCCTGCTCCTGTACGGGCCGCCGGGCTGCGGCAAGACGTACATCGCCAAAGCGGTCGCGGGTGAACTCGACGTCGCCTTCATCTCGGTCACGCTCGCCGACACCCTCGACATGTGGATGGGCACCTCGGAGAAGAACATCCAGTCCGTCTTCCGCACCGCCCGGCGCACCAGCCCCTGCGTGCTGTTCCTGGACGAGGCCGACGCCATCGGCGGAAAGCGCTCCCTCAACCGGCACGCCAGCGGCATGCGCAACGTGGTGACACAACTGCTCACCGAGCTCGACTCCATCGGCTCCGACAACGACGGCGTCTTCGTCCTCGGGGCGAGCAACCATCCCTGGGACATCGACGACGCCCTGCTGCGCCCCGGCAGATTCGACCGGACGCTCTTCGTCGCGCCACCCGACGCCGAGGCCAGGGAGGCGATCATCCGGGCGCAGTTGCGCACCGTGCCGGCCTCGGACGTCGACACCCGCGCGCTGGCCTGCGCCACCGAGAACTACTCGGGGGCCGACGTGACCCATCTGTGCCGGTCGGCTATCGAGATCGCCATGCAGGACGCCCTGGCACAAGGCCGGATCAGAGGCGTGACGACGGCGGACTTCCACACCGCGCTCCGGGACGTCAGACCCTCGGTCGGCCCCTGGTTCGAGTCCGCGAAGAACGTGGTGGCCTTCGCGAAGCAGGACGACCGCTACCGCGACCTCATCACCTATCTCGGACACAGGAAGCGCAGGTGAACGGTGGAACCCTCCGACCTCCAACGGGTCACCCTGCTCTGCGCGACCCGGCGGTTCGGGGAAGCCCTGCGCCTCCTGGATCGGGAGCTGGCCCGAGATCCGGATGACTGGGCCGCGCTCACCATGCGGGCCGGATGCCTGCTCGGAACCGGTGACTCCGCCGGCGCTCTGCGGACGGCGAACCAGGCTGTCGCCGCCGCGCCCGACGAAGCCTGGTGTCACTTGGTCAAGGCCAGGATCCTGCTGGCCGTGGCGAATCCCGGCGAGGCCAGGACGTCCGTCGACCGGGCCGTCGGTCTCGACCCGCAGAGCCCGGCGGCCTGGGCGCTGCGGGCTCTGACGATCGGCACGTTCCTCGACCAGCACCGGCAGGTGCGCATGCGACGCGCCGACAGGCAGGCCGTGAAAGCGGCGGTCGACACGTATCTCCGGCTGACCGCGGGTGAGCTCAAGAGCCAGGAGGTGTCCGACGCCGCTCGTGGACTCCAGCTCGCCGAGTACGGCCGGGCGGCCCGCGCGCTCGTGCGGCGTGCCCTGAGCGATGACCCGCAGAGCGCTCAACTGGTGGAGACGCTGGGCGCGTTGGAAGCGACGAGAGGGAACACCCAGGGCGCGTGGCGAGGGCTCCACGCGGCCGTCCGCCGCGACGCCCAGCGGGCCTCGTCGGCGATGGAGGGTCTGCGCACGGTCTGGCACGGCGTGACGATGCTGGCGCTCCTCCACCTGCTGCGCCTGTCGAGCTTCCTCGCCCCGATGCTGGTGGCCGAGGAAGTCGTGGGGCTGAGCGCCGTTCCCCGGGGGATCGTCGGTTCGGTTCTGATGGTGCCCGTGCTCTGGGCCGTCCTCAGGCTGGTGCCGATGGCCTGGGGCGTGCGGGACACATTGCCGGACCTGCTCGGCCGGCGTACGACGTGGTACGCGTTCGCGCCGGCCTGTGTCGCCGCCGCCCCCGCCGTGTTCGCGCCCCGGGCGTGGAGCGCCGTGGCGCTGGGGGCGATGTGGGTCGCCTGGTTCGCCGCATGGCGGGTGCTGCGTCGTACGCATGACGGGCCCGCCTCACTGGCCCTGCTGCGCCGCGGCGTGGCGGAGTGGCCGCACTACGTCACCCGGTGCTGGCTCTTCGGGCTCGCGGGCGGCTTGATCATGCTCTGTGACCTGGTCACGGGCGGCTGGGAGCCGTTGAGCTTCACCGTCTCGGGCATCCTCGTCACCCGGTGCGCCCTGCTGCTCTTCGGTTTCACCTACCAGCACCCTTTGCTGCGCCGGCACTGGCGGAACTACCTGGGTGTCCGGTCGGGGCGCAGAACCGCGGTGCTGTGCGGTCTGGTGCTCGCCGTCGCGTGGGTTCCCGAACTCCCGGGGTACGCGCTGCTGGTGCTCGCCGCGGTCCCCGCCTGGCAGATCTGGGGCGGCCTGTCGTACCTCATCGAGTACGGCCGTCCCGACGAGGTGTTCCTGCACGGCGGCCGGATCTCCTACCGGGTGCGGCAGGGGCCGTACGCCCAGCGGCCGGAAGCGTGGCCGTCCTGACCAGGCCGCCGCGATCGGTAGCCTGGTGACCATGCGAGAACACGTGTCCGACCCATCTGACCTGCGCGGTGACTGCGAGCGGTGCTTCGGGTTGTGCTGTGTCGCCCTGCCCTTCGCCGCCTCGGCGGACTTCGCGGTGGACAAGGCCGCCGGCACGCCCTGCCGCAACCTCCGGGAGGACCACCGCTGCGGCATCCACGCCCGGCTCCGGCAGAAGGGGTTCACCGGCTGCACGGTCTACGACTGCTTCGGCGCCGGGCAGCAGGTCTCGCAGGTCACCTTCGGCGGGCGGGACTGGCGCACCGGGCCGCAGGAGGACGCCCGCCGCATGTTCGAGGTGTTCCCGGTCGTCAGGCAGCTGCACGAGCTGCTGTGGTACCTGACCGAGGCGCTCGCCCTGCCTGCGGCCCGGCCCATCCGGCCGGAGCTGGACAAGGCTCTGCGGAAGACCCGGGAACTCACCGCCGGAACCCCCGAGGAGCTCGCCGGGCTCGACGTGGCGGCGCACCGCCAGGAGATCAACGTCCTGCTGCTCAGGACGAGCGAGCTGGCCAGGGCCGGCACCAAGGGCCGCAAGAAGGACCGCCGGGGCGCGGATCTCATGGGCGCCCGGCTCAGGGGCGCCGACCTGCGCGGTGCCAGCCTGCGCGGCACCTACCTCATCGCCGCCGACCTCACCGGCGCGGACCTGCGGGGGGCCGATCTGATCGGCGCCGACCTGCGCGACGCGGATCTCACGGACGCCGATCTGACCGGCGCGTTCTTCCTCACCCAGCCGCAGCTGAACGCGGCGCGGGGGAGTGCCGGGACCCGGCTGCCCGGCTCAGTCGTCCGCCCCGGACACTGGACGGCGCAGGTCTGAACCCGGCTCACGCACCGGCGTGCGGCGCTCCGGGCGCAGTCGCAGGCCCTCCGGCATCAGCGTCAGCCGTTCCGTCACGCGCAGCCGGTAGGCCGGGTCGGCCCGCAGCTCGTAGCGCCGCAGCAGCAGCCCGAGCACCAGCGTGGCCTCGTGCAGCGCGAACTGGCGCCCGATGCAAGCCCGGGCGCCTGTCCCGAACGGCTTGAAGGTGTGCGCCGGCCGGGACCGCACGGCCTGCGCGTCGAAGCGGTCGGGGTCGAAGCGCTCGGCGTCGGCGCCCCACACCTCGGGGTCCCGGTGCAGCATCGGCGTCAGCACCAGCGCCCACGCCCCGCGCCGCATGGGGTGCTCCCCGGCCAGTACCGTGTCCTCGCGGGCCTGCCGGGAGAACGCGGGCGCGGTGGGCCACAGCCGCAGCGACTCGTCGAGCACCCGGCGGACGTAGCGCAGCCGGGCCACCTGTTCGTAGGCGGGTTCCGCCGCGTCACCCCACACGTGGTCCACCTCGGCGCGGGCCCGGGCCGCGATCCCGGGGTGGCGGGCGAGGTAGTGCAGGGCGAAGGAGAGCGCGCCGGAGGTCGTCTCGTGGCCCGCGACGAGGAACGTGATGACCTGGCGGCGGACGTTCTGCGGTGACAGCCGTTCCCCGGTGTCGGGATGGGCCGTCTCCAGCATGCGGTCGAGCAGATCGCCGTCGCCGCCGCCGGTGGCGCGCCGGGCCCGTACCAGTTCGTCGACCGTGTGGTTGAGGTGGGCGATGTCCGCCTCGTTGCGCCGGCTCGCGCTCCGCAGCAGCAGCGGGGCCAGCGGGAAGGGCACGGTGTTGAGCCGCTGCGCATAGGTCAGCGTGCCCACCATGGCCGTCACGAAGGGATGCGGCCGGGAGCGCTCGAACGAGCCGAAGTCGTGTCCGAAGCCGGTGCGCGCGATCGTCTCCAGCGTCAGCTTGGTCATGTCGCCGGGCACGTCCACCGCCCGGCCCGCGGCCGCCGCCCGGTCCCAGTGCTCCGTGAGCCGCTGCGCGACCGACAGCATCATCGGGTGGTAGCCGGCCATGGCATCGCGGCTGAACCCCGGCGCGAGCACATCGTGGGCCAGCTGCCAGTTGGGCTCGTGGTTGTACGCCGTGAACAGGCCGTCCCCGGCGACCGGCCGCAGGTTGGCCACCCCGAGCCCCACGTGTTTGGCGAACCGCGACTCGTCCGCGAGGTCGGCTGCGTGCCGGGCGCCCCACACGAACACGAACTCCTTGCCGAACGCCTGCCGCCGGAAGACGGGCCCCAGCCGGCGGGCGTAGCGCATCGACTCCTGCACGGGGGTGCTCCGGTTCACGCCGAGCACGTCACCGAGCAGCGGGACCCTGCGCGGCGGATGCGGAATGCGGTCCAGCTCCGGCCATCCCAGCTCGGCGCTGCGGAACCCCTTGGGCTCCCCGGTCCGTATCGGCGCCTGGGTCATGACGCGATCTCCCTTGATCCGGCGGCGGGTTCGCACGTGTTGTACGTGGGTTCAATAGCGCGCCTCAGTCTGGTCCCGTTGTTGAACCGACGTCAAGTAAAGTGCGGGCATGGCCGCGAACCAGAGCGGGCGCACGCGCCGCCGGCTCAGTACCGAGGAGCGCCGGGAGCAGCTCCTGTCGGTCGGGGCGCGGCTGTTCTCGGAGAGTCCCTTCGACGACGTGTGGATCGAGCAGGTCGCCGAGATCGCCGGGGTCTCGCGCGGGCTGCTCTACCACTACTTCCCGACCAAACGGGACTTCTTCGCGGCGGTCGTCGAGCGTGAGAGCGAGCGCATGCTGCGCATGACGGCTGCGGTGCCCGGCGTACCGGTCCGTGAGCAACTCGCGGCAGGGCTTGAGACGTTCCTGGAGTACGTCCAGGCGCACGCGCACGGCTATCGGGCCTTCCACCGCGCCGACGCGGCCGGGGACCAGGCGGTGCGGCGGGTCTACCAGCGGGCCCTGGCCGCGCAGGAGCGGCAGATCCTCGCCGCACTGGCCGCGGACCCCGAGTTCGGCCCGGCCTTCGAGGGGCGGCCGGAGATCCGGCTGGCCGTGCGCGGCTGGCTGGCGTTCACCACGGCCGTCTGTCTGGAGTGGCTGCGCGACGCGGAGTTGGGCCGGGAGCAGGTGCGCGAGCTGTGTGCACGCGCGCTGCTGGGCGTCCTCACTGGCTGAAAGGTCTCGCAAAGACCGCGTGACGTGGTTGGCGTGCACCCGGATCTTCGATAGGTTAGGTGAGGCTTACCTAAGGAGGTCTGGGATGGGTGACGACAGCCACAGCTGGACAGCGGCTCCCGCCGCCGCGGAGCGGGCGCGCTCGGTGCTCGCCGCCGCGTGGTCCTGCTCCGTGACCGCGGAGGGCACGAAGGAGGAGCTGGTCGGCGCGCACACCGTGGGCGAGGACGGTCGCCTGTGGGTGGACGTGCCCGAGGACAGCGCCCTGCTCGCGGCCGCGATCTGCGCGCCCCGCGGCGAGCCGTCCGCGGTGCTGGAGTTCGCCGACGTCGCGCCCGTCCCGGTCCGCAACCGGATCCGCGCCCGGCTGTGGCTCGCGGGCTGGTTCGCCGTCGAGGGCGAACGGCTCGCCTTCACGCCCACGCGCGTGGTGCTGCGGCAGCCGTCCGGCTCGGTGGTCGTGGACCTCGACGAGTTCGCCGCCGCCGTGCCCGACCCGCTCACCACGGCCGAGGCCCGGCTGCTGACCCACCTCGCCGACTGCCACGCCGACGCCGTCGAGCGGCTCACCCGGCTCGTCGACTCCGACAGCCTGCACGGCGCGGTCCGCGTGCAGCCCCTCGCCGTCGACCGGCACGGGCTGACGCTGCGCATCGAACGCGCCCGCGCCCACGGCGACGTACGCCTCGCCTTCCACGCGCCCGCCGACGACGTCGCACAGCTCACCGAACGCATGCACATCCTGCTCGGCCAGGCCAGTGCCGCGTCCTGCCCACGGGCCCTACAGCGGCAGCGCACAGACGGCGACGGGTGAGGGGAACGCTTCGCCCGCGCGCCGCAGTTCGCCGTTCGCCCCGTCCACGTGGAACACGGTGACGTCGGAAGACTTCTGATTCGCCGCGAACAGCAGTGTGCCCTCCGGAGAGAAGGCGATCTGCCGCGGGAAGTCCCCGCCCACCGGAACCGTCCCGAGCAGCCTGAGCCGGGCGCCGTCCGCCTCGACGGCGTACCGGGTGAGGCTGTTGTGGCCCCGGTTGGCGAGATAGGCGTGGCGGCCGTCGGGGGTCACCAGGATCTGCGCCGGGTAGCTGGTGCCCGAACCCGTGCCCGTGGACTGCGCCTCGACGACCTCCACCCGGCCGGAGGCCCGGTCGTACGAGCAGACCGCCACCGTGTTGTCGACCTCGTTGGCGAGGTACGCGTACCGGCCGCCCGGGTGGAACGTGAGGTGGCGCGGCCCCGCGCCCGGCCGGGTGTGCGCCTGCGCGACCTCGGTGAGCGTGCCGGCCTTGTCGTCCAGCCGGTACGTGTAGACGGTGTCCGTCCCCAGATCGACGGCGAGGACATGGCCCCCGTCCGGACTCGTGACGAACTGGTGCGCGTGCGGGCCCTGCTGGCCCGGGCCGGGCGGCGGAGCGGTGTGCCGGACGAGGTCGGTGCGCTCACCCAGGGCGCCCGAGGCGTCGATGGGATGCACGGCCACGCTGCCCGAGCCGTAGTTCGCGCTGAGCAGCCAGCGCCCGCCCGGATGCACCGACAGATGGCAGGGGGCCGCCCCGCCGGTGCCGCGGCTGCCCAGGACCTTCCGGTCGGCCAGCCGCACGGCGGTCACGGCACCGTCGTCGCGCTCGTCCACGGCGTACAGCGTGCGGCGGTCCGGGTGGAGCGCGAGATACGACGGGTCGCCGACGCCGGTGATGGTGCCGCCGCCGGTGATCCGGCCCGTCGCCGCGTCGTACGTGGCCAGGCCGATGCCCTTGCCGCCGCCCTCGGCGGACGTGTACGTGCCGAGGTACAGCGGCCGGGGCCCGGAGGGGCGGCGGGCCTCCCGCGACGCACTCGTGCTCGCCTCCGGCTCCGGGGCCGGAGTCGTCGCCGGCGCGGGTGCGTCGTCACAGGCCGGCAGCGCCGCCGCGGCGGCCCCGCCCGCCAGTGCGCCGACGAACCGGCGCCTGCTCCAGCCACCACTGTCCATGTCGCCCCTCAGGTCGTCACTCGTCCCCGTCGTGACAGCCACCCTGACGTTTCCGCGCCGCCGAGTGCAACAACGGCAGGGCCCGGGCCGCCTACCAGTCCCCGTCCGCGACCGGTTTGCCCGGGGCGTCCTTGAGCTGACGGGTCTGCCCCGGCGTGGGCGGCTGCCAGGGCTCGTGGTCGTCGCCGAGCCAGTCGCCGACCGGCTTCACGGACTGGAGCGTGCCGGCGGGGGCACGTCCTGCGCGTCCTCGTCGTAGTAGTCGAACCAGGGCAGGCCCGCCCGGGTGTACGCGGCCCGGTCGACGGGCGACGGCGGTGCGGCCTCGCCGGTGATGCGACGCCACTCCGGGGGAGTCACCAGGTGGACGAAGACCCGGCCCGCGGGCCGCTCCGACCAGTCCGTGAGCGGCCGGTCGTCCTGGTAGACCTCCTGCCGCAGGGAACCGCCGACGCCCAGACCCATCGCCGCGGCCGCACGGGGCGGGCCCGCCGGAGCGGCTCCCGCGGCCGGCGCGGGCACCGCCCCGGGCGCGGGCGGTGCCGCCATGGGCATCGGGGCGGCGAAGCCGGCCGAGACGGGCGGGGCCGCCATCGGCATCGCGGCGCCGTACCCACTCGGCGGCGGCATCGACCGCTGCCGCTGTGCGCGCTGCCGCTCCTCCTCGCGCCACCGCGCCAGCTCCCGGTCGTTCAGCGCGAAGGCCTGGAGCTGGACCCCGCCCCACACCTCCTCGCCCGTGACCTGCCCCTCCACGGTGGCGCCCAGGCCGAGCGGGACGGCCACGAACTGCCGGACCGTGCCCGTGCCGGAGTTGATGCCGTCCAGCCACGGCTGGCGGGGGAGCACCACGTAGTTCTGCGGGCCGCGGGAAAGACGGTCGCTCCAGGGCCGGCCCGAGACCGCGCACACCTTGCCGACCCCGACCTGGAGCGCGGCCGGCTCCGTCGTTCCCCCGAAACTCAGCCACATCGCCTCGCGCAGATAGACCGGCAGCATCACACCGCCGCGGTCCCGCCACGCCTCGGGAACCTTGTCCCCGTAGTCCGCGACCCGCCGGACCGGAAACTCTCCGAGGCCCGGCGGCAGCGGATGGGTGCCGGTCTCCGGCAGGCGCAGGGTGCGGAGGAACCGCACGGCGACCCCGCCCGGCAGCCGCAGTGTGTTCCCGTCGATCCGCACGCTCGTGTCGGCCATCGGCCCGCTCCTCGCATCAGACGCCGGCCCGCTGCCGGCGTTCCCCTCAGCGAGAACGCCCGCCGAACCCCGCACGGTTCCGCCACATCTGTTCCGTGACGCCGAGCCGCTCCCGCAGCCTGGTCAGACGGGGCATCCGGGCGCGCTGCTCGCGCGACACGCGGTCCAGTTCCTCGAACAGGCGCCGGGTGCGGTGCTCGGTGTCGAGCTCGTCGAGGATGCGGTTGACCTCCGCCAGGACGGCTCCCGGAAGCTGCCAGTGCCCGGGCGCCCGCTCCGCCTCCTCGCGCAGCAGCAGGGCCAGCTTGTCGCGGGTGCCCGCCGCCGTGCGCAGTTCCGCGGCGAGACGCTCCTCCGCGGACTCGGCGCTCGTGCTGAGGTGCGTGGTCACCAGCACCGCGAAACTCACCACCGCGTCGGCGATCTCGGACAGCAGCTGCTCCAGGGCCGCGCCCGTCTCGGCCTCGAACAGCGGTTCCGGTTCGCGTTCCTTCGCGAGGTCGGTGAGGGAGCGGGCGAGGACCCGCAGGACGACCGTGCAGATCTCCAGCGTGTCCAGGCCGGTGCGCAGCACGACCCGGTGCAGCACGCTGTCCTGCACGCGCGGGTTGAGCCGGAGGCTGTCCTCGGCCTGCCGGAGGGCCGCGTCCACCTCGACGATGTCGTGGTCCAGGCGGCGCGCCTCGTGCAGCTGCTTCTCCGCGCGGTCCACGGGCGTGCCGCCGGCGGCCTCCTCGCCCATGCGCAGCATCAGCTGCCGCAGCCGCCGGGCCAGATCGCCGATCGACTCGCCGGCCTCCTCCACCCACACCGGCGGAGCCAGCAGCAGGTTGCAGGCGAGACCGACGACCGCCCCGATCAGCGTCTCCACCACCCGGGCCCAGGCGGTGTCCCCCACAGTGGTGACCCCGAGGACGAGCATGGCGCTGATCGCGACCTCGGGTACGTACTCCTCCACCCGGACCAGCCGGCCCACGGCCAGCGAGGCCACCAGGAGCAGCGCAAGGCTCCACCAGGTCAGGCCCACCAGCAGGCTGAACGCGATGGCGAGGAGAACGCCGGTCACCACGGCGTTCACACGCCGGAAGCCGTTGGTCAGCGTGGCGTACAGCGTCACCTGGACGACCAGAAGGGCCGTCAGGGGAGCGGTGAGGGGCGCCGCCTCGGGGCTCAGGCGCAGCGCGATGACGTAGGCGATCGTCGCCGCGGTCGCGGACCGCAGCGTCTGGACGACCACGGGGTCACGACGCTTCCTGACGATCCGCCGGGCCTGCGCCGTCCACTCACGTACCTCTCGCATCCTCGGGCTGTTCCCCTTCCCCGGCGCCTCGAACGCATCCGTCGACCACGTCCGTGCGGGACGCTCACGAAGGACGTTAGTGCCGGGCCGGACCCCGGGCGACCGAGGGGGTCAGGCGGACACCTTGTCGAGGAAGGCGGCCAGATGGCCCGTGGTCCGCTCGATCTGCTCCTCCACGGTGAGGCTCTCCTCGAACCGGGACCCGGTCTCCAGCGCCTTCTTGCCGCGTACGTACAGGGAACAGGCGAGGTCGGTGCACATGTACGCCCCGACGGAGTTCCCCTCACGCCCGGCCGCCCCCGCCTTGCGGGCGGTCATCAGCGAGACCCCGCCCCGCGGGTGGGTCGTCAGGCACAGCGAACACATGCTGCGGTGCAGGAACCCGCGCTGCGCGGCCTGGAAGCGCATCGACACGCCGACGAGCCGCCCCGCCCGCTCGGTCACCAGATAGCTCCGGTCGGGCGCCCCCGGATCACGCCACCCGAGGAAGTCGAGATCGTCCCAGGGCCGCGTGCCGAGGTCCCGGGGCACGGCAAGGCGCTTGGCCTCGCCCTTCGAGCAGTTGATGAAGGAGGCGCGGATGTCCTGCTCGGTGAGCGGCTGCACAGGAGGCTCCTGGGGTGATCGTCGCGAAACCTAGAGGGCCTAGGTTTTGTGGATCAGGCCAGGTTAGACAGCGTCGGTGCCGAGGGCGACCGGATTTCCGTCAGGCCTCGGCACCCCGGACGCCCGGCGGCCACGCCCCGGGGGCCAGCACCCCCAGGGCGTACGCCCGGGCCACCAGTTCCGTGCGGTTGGAGGCTCCCCAGCGGGACGACAGGCGGCGCAGATGATAGGTCACCCCGTCCGTGGAGAGGGCCGTCTCCCGGGCTGTCCGGGCCGTGGTGGCGCCGGCGGCCAGAAGCGCCAGGATGCGGGCCTCCATCGGGGTGACCGGGGCCCCCGGCTCGGGTGCGGCGGGGGAGGGGGCGCGTTCGGCGTCCACCCGGAGCATCACCAGCAGCGCGGGGGTGTCCTCCACCGTGTCGCTGACCGGATCCGCCGTCAGTTCGCCGCAGCGCTCCACCCCGCCCGGGGCCCGCCAGCGCACCGACACCTGGTAGCGCGAGCGGTGGCGCAGGCGCAGCGCCTGCGCGATCCGCTCCACCTGTGTGGCCTCCCGCGGGCTGAACAGCTCCAGCACGTCACGGCCGCGCAGCCGCCCCGGCGTCGTACCGCACTCCGCGGCCATGGCCGGATTGGCCAGCAGCACCGCCCCGTACACGTCACACACCGCGACCGGCATCGCGACCCGGTCGAACAGCAGCAGGGCGCGGTTGCGCCACGTCACGGCCTCCTGCCGGGCCAGGTCCACGAGCCTCTCCTGCCATGCCGGGCCGCCTCCGCGCAAGAGCGGCACGTCTGCTCGCACTACACAATCATGCAGTGCCGCGGCGCCGCCCCCCGGGCCCGGTGGATCACGCTGGAGCGCAGTACTTCCGTACCGCGAAAGGCAGTTGCCGCGTCATGCCCCCCACCGGACAGAACTCCCCGACCGCCGACGCCCTCCCCGGCGTCCCCGTCGCCGACATCTCCGCCACCGGACCGGGCGGTGCGCCCGTCCAGCAGGCCATGGACCTGATGCGCGAGCACGGGCCCGTGTTCGTGCGGCGGCTGTACGGGCGGGACACCCTGTTCGTGGGCGACCTGGATCTCGTGGCCGACCTCGCGGACGAGCAGCGGTTCGCCAAGCACATCGGGCCGGGTCTGGAGAACGTCCGGGAGTTCGCCGCCGACGGCCTGTTCACGGCGTACAACGACGAGCCCAACTGGGCCAAGGCGCACGACATCCTGATGCCCGCCTTCGCGCTGGGATCGATGCGCACCTACCACCCCGTGATGCTGAAGGTGGCCCGCCGGCTCATCGCGTCCTGGGACCGCGACGCCAGCGCCGGGAGGCCGGTGAACGTCCCCGACGACATGACCCGCATGACCCTCGACACCATCGGACTCGCAGGGTTCGGCTACGACTTCGGCTCCTTCGAACGGGCGGAGCCGCACCCCTTCGTCGAGTCGATGGTCCGCTGCCTGGAGTGGAGCATGACCCGCCTGGCACGCGTCCCGGGCCAGGACCACTCGGCGCAGGACGCGGCCTTCCGCGACGACTCCGCCCACCTCGCCCGGGTCGTCGACGACGTCATCGCCGCCCGCACCGGCACCGACCAGAGTGACGCCGACGACCTCCTCGGCCTGATGCTCACGGCCGAGCACCCGGCCGACGGCACCACGCTCGACACCGCCAACATCCGCAACCAGGTCATCACCTTCCTGATCGCCGGCCACGAGACCACCTCCGGCGCCATGTCCTTCGCGCTGTACTACCTCGCCAAGCACCCCACCGCCCTCCAGCTGGTGCAGCGCGAGGCCGACACACTGTGGGGCGACCAGACCGACCCCGAGCCCACGTACGACGAGGTCGGCAGGCTCACCTACACCCGCCAGGTGCTCAACGAGGCCCTGCGGCTGTGGCCCACGGCCGCCGTGTTCTCCCGGCAGGCCCGCGAGGACACCCTGCTCGGCGGCCGCATCCCGCTGCGCGCCGGACAGTCCGCCCTGGTCCTCACGCCGATGCTGCACCGGCAGCCCGTGTGGGGCGACAACCCGGAGCTGTTCGACCCCTCCCGCTTCACACCCGAGGCGGAGGCCGGCCGGCCGGTGCACGCCTTCAAGCCGTTCGGCACCGGCGAGCGCGCCTGCATCGGGCGTCAGTTCGCGCTGCACGAGGCGACCATGCTGCTGGCCATGCTCGTCCACCGCTACCGGCTGCGCGACCATGCCGACTACCGCCTCACGGTCAAGGAGACCCTCACCCTCAAGCCCGAGGGCTTCACCCTCGCGCTCGCCCCGCGCACCGCCGCCGACCGCGTGCACACGCCGCTGCCCGGAGCCGCCCCCGCCCAGGACACCGAATCGTCCGAGCCGCAGGGTCTGCCCGCCCGTGTCCGCCCCGGCACCGCCGCCCTCTTCCTGCACGGCAGCAACTACGGAACCTGCCGCGACTTCGCCGCACAGCTCGCCGACGAGGCGGCCGCCGTGGGCTGCGCCACCGAGGTGGCACCCCTCGACGCCTACGCGGGCGGCCTGCCCACCGACCGGCCCGTCGTCATCACCGCCGCCTCCTACAACGGCCGCCCCACCGACGACGCCACCGCCTTCGCCGCCCGGCTGGAGGAGACCCACGACCTGTCCGGCGTGACGTACGCCGTCCTCGGCGTCGGTGACCGCAACTGGGCCGCCACCTACCAGCACGTCCCCACCCGCATCGACGAGCGGCTCGCCGCGTCCGGCGCCGGCCGGCTGCTGGAACGTGCCGCCGCCGACGCCTCCGGCGACCTCACCGGCACCGTTCGCGCCTTCACGGTCGCCCTGCGCACCGCCCTGCTGGAGCGCTACGGCGACCCGGACGCCGCCACGCCGGACCCCGGGCCCACGACCGCCTACGAGGTCCGCACTCTCACCGGCGGCCCGCTGGACGCCCTCGCCGAGCGGCACGGTCTCGTCCCCATGCGTGTCACCGAGGCCCGCGACCTCACCGCGCCCGGATACCCGCGCCGCAAGCGGTTCGTCCGTGTGGCGCTGCCCGACGGGGTCAGCTACCGCACGGCCGACCACCTCACCGTGCTGCCCGTCAACGCCCCGGACCTCGTCACCCGCGCCGCCGCCGCGCTCGGCGCCGACCTCGACGCCGTCCTGGACATCCGCCCCACCCGCCCGCGCCGCGACGGCATCGCCGTGGACCGGCCCGTGACGGTACGGCAGCTCCTCACCCACCACGTCGAGTTGCAGGAGCGCCCCGGCGCCGGGCAGCTGACCGCGCTCGCCGCCGCCAACCCGTGCCCGCCGGAGCGCGCGGCCCTGGCCGGCCTCACCGACGACCCGCGCACCCTCGTGGAGATCCTGGAAGACCACCCGGCGCTGCGCGGCGTGCTGGACTGGCCGCAGCTCCTGGACCTGCTCACCCCGCTGCGCCCGCGCCACTACTCCGTCTCCTCCTCCCCGGCCGTCGACCCCGGCCACGTGGACCTGATGGTCTCGCTGCTGGAGGCACCCGCCCGCTCCGGCAAGGGCCTCTATCGCGGCACCGGCTCCGGACACCTGGCCTCCGTGCAGCCCGGTGACACGCTGTACGCGCGCGTGCAGCCGTGCCGGGAGGCCTTCCGCATCGACGTCACCGGCGATGCGGCACCGGTCGTCATGGTCGCTGCGGGCACCGGCCTCGCCCCCTTCCGCGGCGTCATCGCCGACCGCACGGCGGCCCTCGCGGCGGGCACCGAACTCGCCCCGGCGCTGTGCTACTTCGGCTGCGACGGCCCTGACGCGGACTTCCTGCACGCCGCCGAACTGCGCGCCGCCGAAAGCGCCGGAGCCGTCGCGCTGCGCCCCGCCTTCAGCGAGACCCCCGAGGGCGAGGTGCGGTTCGTGCAGCACCGGATCGCCGCCGAGGCCGGCGAGGTCTGGACCCTGCTGGACGCCGGGGCGCGGGTGTACGTCTGCGGAGACGGTTCGCGGATGGCGCCCGGGGTGCGGGAGGCGTTCCGTACGCTGTTCCGGAAGCACACACCGGGCGCCGACGAGAGGGCCGCCGAGCAGTGGCTCGACGGGCTGATCGCGGACGGGCGTTACACCGAGGACGTGTACGCCGCCGGCTGACCGCGGACACAGGGGAGGGGTGGGCACACGGTGGTGGACTCCTGGGAACGGGCCCGGCACGTCCTTCAGGAGGCGGGGCTCGATCCCGGCCGCCTCGCCCACCTCGCCCCGCTGGCCGGCGGCACGTACAACACCGTCGAGGAACTGCGCCTCACCGACGGCAGCCGCTACGTGCTGAAGGTCCCGCCCCCCGCGGTCGTCCCCGGCCTGCGGCACGAGCGCGAGCTGCTGGTCTCGGAGGCCGAGTTCTACCGCGCGGCCGCACGCGTCGAGGTCACCGCACCGCACCTGGTGTCCATCGGCGACGGCTTCCTGCTGATGACGGCCTGCCCGGGCGACCCGTGGGACGGCACGCTCACCGACGCGGAACACGCATCCCTGCGCACGGAGCTGGGCCGGCAGGTGGCCCGGCTGCACCGCGTGACGGGCCCGGGCTTCGGCTACCCCTCCGGCGCCCTCGGCCCGCTCGCCCCCGACTGGCGGACGGCCTTCACCGGCATGATCGACGCCGTCCTCGACGACGCCCGGCGCTATCGCGCCCGGCTGCCGCGGCCCGTCGACGAGGTGGCCAGGACCGCCGCGTCCGCGTACGGCGCCCTCGACGAGGTCACCGTCCCGCACCTGGTCCACTTCGACCTGTGGCGGGGCAACATCCTCGTCGACCGCACGGCGGGAGAGGCCCGCATCGGGGGTCTCATCGACGGGGAGCGCATGTTCTGGGGCGACCCCCTGGCCGACTTCGTCTCCCTGGCGCTGCTGGGCGAGATCAGGAACGACGAGGAGTTCCTGGCCGGGTACCGGGAGGCCGGCGGCCGGGCCCGCTTCGACGCACCGGCCCGTCTGCGCCTCGCCCTGTACCGCGCCTACCTGTACCTGATCATGCTGACCGAGACGGTTCCCCGCCGGGTCGGCGAGGAGCAGGAGCGCTGGGTGCAGGAGAGGGTCGCCCCGGAACTCTGCGCGGCCCTGGACGAGATCACTCGGGCCGCCGGGCCGGCCCGTTAGCTCATCCCGGTTAGCTCACATCGTGAAATAAGGGGTGGGGGAAGGTCGCGCCACGCCCGCACGCGACGGTATGTTGCAGGTCGGACAGGGGATGCGAAGGGAGCCTCATGGCGGCGGGGAACGGGCGCACGGTACGCGATCTCAGGCGGGCCAACCGCACGGCCGTGCTGCAACGGCTCTACTTCGACGGCCCGCTCAGCCGCTTCGAACTCGGCCCGGCGACCGGCCTGAGCTCCGGCTCCGTCTCCAACGTCGTCGCCGACCTGGTCGCCGACGGACTGGTCGAGGAGGCCGGAAGCGTCGACTCCGACGGCGGCCGCCCCCGCACCCTGCTGCGTGTCGCACCCGGCAGCGGCCACATGATCGGCGTCGACGTCGGCGAGACCCGGGTGCGCGTCGAGCTGTTCGACCTCACCCTCACCGAACTCGCCCGCGCGGAGCACCCGCTCACCCCGCAGCGGTACGACGTCGAGGTCATCGTCGGCCACATCCGCCAGGGCATCGCCGAGGTGCTGGACACCGCGGGTCTCGCGCCCGAGCGGCTTCTCGGCGTCGGCATCGGCGTCCCCGGCATCGTCGAGCGCACCCCCGACCGCGGCGCGCTCGTGCACGGGCAGACCATCGGCTGGGACGCCGTCCCGCTGGAAGCCCTGCTCCGGACCGGCTCCCCGCTGCCCGACACCGTCCCGTACTTCATCGACAACGGCGCCAAGACGCTGGGCCAGGCCGAGATGTGGTTCGGCGCCGGACGCGGCGCCCGCAACGCCGTCGTCGTCCTGTTCGGCTCCGGCGTCGGCGCGAGCCTCGTCACCCCGGACGTGGAGCAGGGCCGCGCCGTCGAATGGGGGCATCTGACCGTACGGGTCCGGGGCCGCCGCTGCCGGTGCGGGGCGCTCGGCTGCCTGGAGGCCTACGCCGGTGCCGAGTCGCTGCTCGCCCGCTGGCGGGAGGAAGGCGGCCGGGCGCCCGACGGCACCGACGAGGAGACCGCCCTCACCACGATGCTCGCGGCGGCCCACCCGCCCGAGGGCGTGGCGGCCGACCCCGTGGCGCTGGCCGTCCTGGAGGAGACCGCCGAGTACCTGGGCGCGGGCCTGTCCGACCTGATCAACCTCTTCCAGCCCGAGCGCATCCTCATCGGAGGCTGGGCCGGCCTGGTGCTCGGCGCGCGCTTCCTGCCCGCCGTGCGCCGCCACGCCATGGCGTACGCGCTGCGCCACCCGGCCGGGAAGGTGACCGTCGACCTGGGGCGGCTCGGGCCCGACGCGGTCACGGTCGGTGCCGCGATCCTGCCGCTCGCCGACTTCTTCGCACGCGGCGGGCGGCGTCCCGACCCGGCGCCGGAGTACCCGCTCCCGGCCTGGCGCACCGCGCTTCAGGAGCGGACACCGCGCTGAGGTTTCGCCGATCACCGCGGAGGTACTCGCGTGGCGCCCGGACCACAGAAGGGAGCACGCCGTGACCGACCACCGCCTCGAAGGACCCGGCGAGAACGGTGACCCGATCCCGCGGGACATGCCGGACCAGCAGGCCGACGACGGCGAGGACCCGTGGGAGGTCGCCCCGCGCTTCACGGGCACCGGCAAGGACGACAAGCAGCACAGCGACGACGAGACCGACGAGCCCGCCGGTGACGTCCCCGACACGGACGAAGCGGGGACGGGCCGGCAGGGAGCACCGCACTCGGGAACGGTTCACCCCGAGCACCCGGTGCCGGACGAGCCCTCCGCCTGAGGAGGGCATCCCACCGAGGGCCGCAGCCGGCTGTGGGGGTCGGCTGCGGCCCTCGGGCATGTCCGGGCTCGCTCGCGCAGCCCGTGCTCGCGCAGCCCGTGCTCGCCCAGCCCGTCCGGATCAGCCGACCTTGCGTCCCCGCAGCGGCTCCGTCGGCGCCCCGGCGCCCTGCTGGAGGCCCAGCAGGAACTCCTCCAGCACCTCGGGCGCCGTGCGCTCCGGCCGCCAGCCGAGCTCCGCCCGCGCCCGCGTGCAGTCCATCAGCGGCAGCCGCAGCACCGCGTCGAACAGGTGTGGGGAGGCGGGCAGCAGGTGCAGGCCCCAGGCGGCGGCGATCGCCGACCGGGCCGCGCCGCGCGGCAGCCGCACCGGACGCGCGTCGAACATCTCGCTCAGCAACCGCGCGTCGACCGGCGGGTCGGCCGCCAGATTGAACGCGCCCCGGACGTCCGAGCGCAGCGCCAGCCGGTACGCGTTCGCCGCGTCGTCCGTGTGCAGCGCCTGCACCCGCAGCCCGGGGATGTCCGGCAGGAAGGGCAGCAGCTCCGGACGGGCAAGCGGGCCGGGCAGGAAGCGGCCGCCGAAGATGCGGCGCTGCTCACTGGCGGACTCCCGCCGGAACAGGAAGGCCGGCCGCATCCGCACCACCCGCGTCTCGGGGTGGTCGCGCTCGAACGTGTCCAGCGCCCGCTCCAGGTAGGCCTTCTCCCGGCAGTACGCGGCGTCCGGCCAGCCGTGCGTCGGCCACGACTCGTCCACCGCCTCGTCCTTCGGGCCGGGGGAGTACGCGCCGACCGACGAGGCGTGCACCAGCGCCGGTACGCCCGCCGCGGCCACCGCCTCGAAGACCCGCATGCTGCCGAGCACATTGGTGCGCCACGTCGCGGCCGGGTCGTGCGTCGGCTGGAAGGCCCATGCCAGGTGGACCACCGCGTCCGCGTCCGTGAACCGCTCCACCAGATCGGCCCGTTCGGACGCCAGATCGACGGCGGCCCAGTCCGTCTTCGGCGGCGACCAGTCGGGGATCCGCCGGGCCAGGCCCAGCACGGAGGCGACCTCCGGATCCTCCGACAGCAGACGCACCACGCTGGTCCCGACGTTGCCGGTGGCACCCGTGACCACGATCCTCATGCCCGTTGCGCTGCTCACCTCGTGCTCCTCTCGGCCGCGGTCCCCCGGGAGGTGACCGAGTACCCGGGGGCGCGGAAAGCACCACGGCGGACGGAGCCGTGTCACTCCTCCTGGTCGCCGGGGACGGTTTCCGCCCAGAGGTTCTCCGCCTGGAGCAGCAGCGTGCCCAGGACGGCCGCGTGGGCGGCCCCCTCCCCGGCGTGCCGGCGCAGGTTCTCCTGCAACTCCTCGTGCAGCTCTTGCATCGCCTTCTCCGTCTCTTCGCCCGGCCGGGCGGTCACGCTGCCCTCGAGCAGGCTGTCGGCCTCGGCGCACAGGGCGTCCCCGATCAGCTCCAGCAGACGCGCGTAGGCGCGCAGGGCCGGGCCCTCGGGCGGGGCGGGCGTCCGCTTGTCGTCGACCGACACCGCGAGGGCCCGGGTGAGCGTGGCGACGTGCGCGGTGACCCGGCCGAGCCGCTCGTCCTCGTCCACCGAGGGCAGGGCGCCCGCGTGCGGCACGCGGTGCAGGGCGCGCAGCGGGGCGTAGGTCAGGCGGAGGCTCTCCTGGCTCCAGCGCCGTGCCGAGCGCAGCGCCTGGAGGCGGTGGTCCAGCCGGGCCGAGGCACTGACCCAGCCGGCGGCGGTCTGCCCGTCCCACTCGCCCTCGCGCAGGTCACCGGCGACGGTGTGCAGCACGTCCCCCGTCTCCCGGGCGAGCGCCGCCAGGTTCGCGCGTACGTCGCGCAGGTGGATCGGCGGCAGGACGAGCGCGTTGACGGCGACGCCGATGACCGCGCCGATCGCGGCCTGCCCCACCCGGTGCCCGACGGCGGACAGGCTCACCATGCCCGAGGAGATGGTGAACAGGGCCGTGGTCGCCGCATAGATGCCCTGGTCGCCGAACCGGGGCCAGTTCGCCAGCAGCATCAGTACCGGTACCGACAGGGCGAGCGCGCCGGTCGTGTCGTCGGTGACGGCCTGCGCCGCCGAGGCGAGCAGGGTGCCGACGCAGATCGCCCCGAACTGCCGCGCGCCCTGCACCAGGGAGCTGAACACCGTGGCCTGCACCAGCACCAGCGCCACCCAGGGCGCCATCAGCGCCAGCGGGTCGCCCATCCAGACGCCGCCCACCAGCCAGGCCAGCACCGCCGCCCCGGCCGCCTTCAGCGACTGGACGACCAGATCCCGCTCCCGCCCGGGCCCCTGCCACGCCGCTCGCACGGCGTTCCAGGCGCCCCGCGTGTCGCGCCGCACGGCATCCACCGGCCGTACGGTGCGCGCTCCCTGTTCCAGGGGGCGCATCCGCCCCTGGGCCGTCGGCGCCCCCTGGGGCCGGCCATCCGTGCCCGCCGCCGTGCTTCTGTCCCTGTCCTTCCGCCCGCGGAGGGCTCCGGTCGCCCGCCGCACCGCATTCATCACACGCGTCATGCGCTGTGGGTATCCGCTCGACCGGCGGTTTCACGCCGCATCATGCGAGCGCCCCGTCGCCGAGGGCGGACAGGAGGTGTGCGGGGTCCGCGTAGACCGCGTCCGCTCCGGACTCCTCCAGGTCGGCGCGCGGGATGCCGCCGCACAGGACGCCCAGGCAGCGCACCCCGGCCCTGCTGCCCGCCCGCATGTCCCACACGGTGTCGCCGACGAACACCGCCCGCTCCGCCGGCGCCCCCACCAGCTCCAGGGCGTGCTCGACCGGCTCGGGCGCGGGCTTGCCCTCGGCGACGTCGTCGGCGGAGGCCGTGGCAGCGATGGCCTCGTCCGCGTCGATGGCCCGGCGCAGCGCGCTCAGCTCCGCGCCGCCCGCCGAGGTGGCGAGGACCACCGTCCAGCCGTCCCGGTGCAGCCGCCGCAGCAGCGCCCCGGCCTCCGGCAGCGCGGGCAGCCGGTCGAAGTACTGCCCGTACAGCGCCTTGTGACCGGCGCTGATGTCGGCGTCCCGGTTCTCGTCCCGGTCCTCGCCCAGCAGATGGGCGACCAGGTCGGTCGACGGCAGGCCCACGGCCCGGTGGATGGCGTGCATGGGCACGTCGTGGCCCGCCTGCCGGAACGCCTCCCACCAGGCCACGACGTGCAGATGGTTGGTGTCGACCAGCGTGCCGTCGACGTCGAACACGGCCGCCCGCCGCGTGCTTCCCATAGGTGCAGTTCCTTCCTCTCCGGCCGCGCGGGTACCACGTCAGCCGTCCGCCACGCCGGACGGCACGCGCCGCTCACGGGTCCAGGCCAGCAGCTCGTCGAGGGACCACGTGGTCACCACACGCTCGGGCGGCACCCCGCACTCCTCGGCCCGCCCGCACCCGTTGATCTGCCAGTCCAGCTGTCCCGGCGCGTGCGCGTCGGTGTCGATGGAGAACAGCACCCCCGCGTCCACCGCCCGGCGCAGCAGCCGCCGGGGCGGGTCCAGCCGCTCCGGCCTGCTGTTGATCTCCAGGGCCGTGCCCGTCTCGGCGAGCGCGGCGAACACGTCGTCCGCGTCGAACTCCGACTCCGGCCGACCCCGCCCGGTCACCAGCCGTCCCGTGCAGTGCCCGAGCACGTCCGAGTGCGGATCGCGTACGGCGGCCACCATCCGCCGGGTCATCGACCGGGCGTCCATGCGCAGCTTGGAGTGCACCGACACCACCACCACGTCCAGCCGGTCCAGCAGCTCCGGCTCCTGGTCGAGCGTGCCGTCCTCGAGGATGTCGCACTCGATGCCGGTCAGCAGCCGGAACGGCGCCCACGCCTCGTTCAGCTCCGCCACCACGTCCAGCTGCTCCCGCAGCCGCTCGGGCGACAGCCCCCGGGCGACCGTCAGCCGCGGCGAGTGATCGGTCAGCGCCGCCCACTCGTGGCCCAGGTCCGCGGCGGCCCGGCCCATCTCCTCGATCGGGCTGCCGCCGTCCGACCAGTCGGAGTGCAGATGACAGTCCCCGCGCAGCAGCGCCCGAAGTTTCTCCCCGCCCCGGACGGCCGGCTGCTCGTGCGCCTCGCCCTCCAGCTTCGACAGGTAGCCGGGCACCTGGCCGGCCAGCGCCTCCCGCACCACCTGCGCGGTCTTCGGGCCGACGCCCTTGAGCTTCTCCAGCGAGCCGTCCGCCGCCCGCCGGCGCACCTCGTCCCCGCCCAGGTCCTTCAGCACCCGGGCCGCCGTACGGAAGGCGCGCACGCGGTAGGTCGGTGCCAGGGACCGCTCCAGCAGGAAGGCGATCCGGTCCAGTGCCTCGACGGGGTCCATCGCCACCTCCACCTCAAGGGTTCCCCAGCGCCTCGCGGGCCGCACGACGGGCGGACGGTTTGCCCGGTGTCCCCCCGGGTACTGCGATGCCTCGTCCTGTCCCGCCGACGAGGAGGCTCGTCATGTCCGCCCCCAGCGCGTCCCCCAGCAAGGTCGCCGTGATCACCGGCGCCGACTCCGGCATCGGCCGCGCCACCGCCGTCCACCTGGCACGGGCGGGAATGGACGTCGGCATCACCTATCACAGTGACCGCAAGGGCGCCGAGGAGACGGCCGACGAGGTGCGTGCGCACGGGCAGCGGGCCGAGGTCGCCCGGATGGACCTCACCCGGCTGCCCGACGCCGCCGACACCGTCGACGACCTGTGCGAGCGGCTCGGCCGCATCGACGTGCTGGTCAACAACGCCGGGACCGGCACCATGACGCCCTACCTGGACCTGGAGCTGTCCGACGTGCGCGAGGTCCTGGACGTCGATCTCGTGGGGCCGTTCCTGTGCGGGCAGAAGGCGGCCCGGCACATGATCGACCACGGCGAGGGGGGCCGGATCGTCAACGTCACGTCCGTGCACGAGCACCAGCCCCGGGTGGGCGCCGCCCCCTACTGCGCCGCCAAGGGCGGACTCGGGCTGCTCACCCAGGTCATGGCACTCGAACTGGCCGAGCACCACATCACCGTCAACGCCGTCGCCCCGGGCGAGATCGCCACGCCCATGACGGGGCAGGAGGACACCGACCCGCACACCGAGAGCCGCCCGGGCATCCCGCTCGGCCGGCCCGGAGACGCCCGCGAGGTCGCCGCCGTCGTCGCCTTCCTCGCCGGCCCGGACGCCTCGTACGTCACCGGCGCGTCCTGGAGCGTCGACGGCGGCATGCTCCGGATGGGTCCGCAGGCCGGTTCGCACCTCACCGGTGACGACTGGCGCCGTCCCTGAACCCGCGCCGCCGCCGGTTGCGTTCTACGCTCGATGCATGACCGAAAGCGCGAGCCCGTACATATCCCACCCGCGGATCCTGGTGCTCGGGGTGCAACCGGGCACACCGCCGTTCCGGATCGTGCAGATCGACGGCCAGGTGGTCGGGGAAGCCCGGGCCGTCACCGACGTGCTGGCGGCCGCGGCCGCGTTCGGCATCACCGTGCACGACATGGACGACCCGGACGTGGTCCGGTGGGTGGGCGGAGACAAGTTCACCTGGACAGTGCACTAGTCGTTTGGATCACGCCGCAGACGCGGGGTGGACGGGCACTGTCCGGTCCCTGCGACCTGACCCCGACGACAGGCCTGGCCCCCCGGCGGTGCGGCGTGGTGGGCCCTACGCCTTGCCGGCCGGCGACTTCTCTCCCGCCCGGCCCCGGCGGGGCCTGCGTGCGTGGACGGCCCTGCTGAGGCGGCGTCCCAGGAGCAGATAACCGATGAGCGCGCCCGTCGTGTTGAGGATCACGTCGTCGATGTCGAAGGCGCGGCCGGTGACCAGCGCGCCCTGGGCGAACTCCACCAGGAGCATCACGGTCGCGGTCAGGAGCAGCACGCGCAGGATGCCGCGGGTGCGGGGGGCGACCACGGGCACGAGGACGCCGAACGGGATGCCCAGCAGGATGTTGCCGCCGATCTGCTTGAAAGCGTCGCGCAGTTCGGGCTGGTCGAGGTAGGCCTTCAGGGAGCTGCCCGGCGTCAGGTTGCTGTGGGTCAGCGCCTCCGAGGCGGGCGAGGGCTGGAGGGTCAGCCGGGCCAGCACCACCGCGAAGGCGACCATGAACGTGAACGCGCACAGCATCGCCAGCAGCCGGACGGGCAGCGGGAGCGGGCGTCGCTCGCTCCCGGACCCGGCGGTCCGGGGACGTGAGGCTGCACTGGCCATTCGGTCCTCCAGTCTTGAACTTCCCTGCGTGACACGGCGGTTACCCACGGTCTCGCCGACGATGCCGTGGGGCGTTCGTTCCCGGCCACGGTCCCCGGCGGTTTCGCCGTGGACCGCATCGCGGGGATCGCTCCCACCCTCCGTTTCCCACGTTCGGCCCGAGCACTCCTGGCGGGATCCCGCCGCGTACGGAAGCCGGTCAGTTCCCGTAGGAGACGCGCACCTCCTTGAAGCCCAGGGAGCGCAGCAGCCCTTCGAGCATGCCGGTGGTGTTGGACTCGGCGCGTGCGGTCAGCTCGCTCTCCTTCGCCGCGTCGCCGATGTGCCGCACCGCCAGCTTCTGCACGGCCTGTTCGCCGTTGGGGTTGTCCGAGAAGAGGTCGCCGAGGCGGTCGAAGAGACCGCGCTGCTTGGAGACCGCGTAGGAGCGGTCGGGGTCGAGGGATGGCTTGCCCAGCTGGGCGTGGGGCAGCCGGAGCGTGGCGGACGTGCGGTCGCCGTTGACCTTCACGTCGTTCTCGCCGATCTTGCCCAGGTCGACATAGGCGTCGACGGTGCCCGCGCCGACGTACAGGGTGCGGGTGCCGCGGATGGCGTCGGGCAGCAGCTTGGCGTCCTTCTCCAGGTCGACGACGACCTGGAAGTTGCCGGAAGCGGCGTCGTAACGGCTGATGTCCTGGATGGACTTCAGCAGTGCTGGGCCGGACCGGTCGTGGGTGTCCGTGCCGAACAGGTCCTTCAGGCCCGGGATCACGCTCAGCCGGAGCCCGGCGAAGAACACCACGAGCACCAGCACGAGCGCGGCCACCACCTTCGCCCAGCCGGGCATGCGCCTGGGGAGGCGCTTGACGGGAGTCGTCATGCGACGGCCCTCCTTCCTACTGTCCGGATGCCCGCCCCATCCCGCGCCAGACCGCCGAGTTGAAGAGTGAACGGGCCCGGCGGAAGCACGCGGGGCGCATGCCCGTCACGGACGGGAGGTGGCCTCCGGCTGCTCCAGCGCGGCGTCCAGCGTGGGCTGCGGGGGCAGGATCCGGGACAGACCGGTGATCCGCAGGACGCGCAGCGTGAGCGGGTGCGCGCAGACGAGGAGCACATGTCCCCGCCGGTCCAGCACCCGGCTGCGGGCCCGGTACAGCAGCCGCAGTCCGGAGCAGTCGAAGAAGTCGATACCGCTGAGGTCGATCACGACGCGGGCGGCGGGGCGGTCCGTCTCCCGGTCCAGGTGGGGTGCGATCTCCGCGGCCGCGGCGAGGTCGATCTCGCCGCGGAACTCCAGCACCGTGTGCCCACGCTCCTGGCGCACGCGCAGATGCCGGGTGAGCGGTGCAGGTTCCTGCCGCACGACGAGATCGCCTCCAGCCTGCTCCGTGCGTGGGAGGGGCCACGGCTCAACGCCGCTCCCCGCCCTGCAAGTTACCCTCCAACGAGTGAATTTGAGCATGTTCGATTGACATATGTCTTTGAATTCCGGCCGAGTTGGCCGAGGTGTACGCCGGGGCGTACGCGGGGGGCGCCGCAGGGGCGCGCTCCGGCTATGACAGCGCGTGCCAGGCCCTGGTGAGCGCCTGGCGGAACTGCTCCGTCTGGTGCGCCGTGAGATCGCGCACCATCCGCTCCTCCAGTTCCCGGACCGGTCCGGCGTGCCGGGCGAGCAGCTCGCGGCCGGAGTCGGTGAGCAGGATCAGCAGCTCCCGGCGGTTGCGGGGATTGCGTTCCCGGCGTACCAGGCCACGGCCCTCCAGGGAGCGGACCAGGTCGGCGATGGACTGGGCGGTGACGAAGGAGTCGCGCGCCAGCTGGGCCGCGGACAGCCCGTCGTGCCGCTCCAGCACGGTCAGCGCGGTGTACTGGAGAGCGGTGATCCCGGAAGGTCTGACCAGCTCGTCGAGGTGGGAGCGCACGACGAGCTCCACCTGCTTGACCATGTAGAGCAGGGAAGGGGGCGCCTTGGTCACCTGTGTGTCGAGCATGGGAGCAGGCTAGACCATTGACAGGAAACCTGTCCGTAAAGAGACTGCGCACAGACAGGAATCCTGTTTGTTGAAATCTTGGCGACGACGCTGAGGAGTGGCGATGACCACCTTCGAGAGCACACCCGGGCAGCTGTTCATCGGGGGCCGATGGCGCGAAGCCGCCGACGGAGCGCGCACCGAGGTGGTCGACCCGTCCCGGGGCACGGCCGTCACCACCGTCGCCGAGGCGGGCGCCGCCGACGTCGACGCCGCCGTACGCGCCGCCCGCGAGGCCTTCGACGACGGTGCCTGGTCCGGCCTGGGCGGCCGCGAGCGCGGCCGGGTGCTGCACCGCGTCGCCCGGCTGATCAGGGAGAACGCCGACGACCTCGCCGCACTGGAGAGCCTCGACGTCGGCAAGCCCATCACGCTGTGCGGCGCGGTCGACGTGACGAACGCGGCCAACGACTACGAGTACTTCGCGAACCTCGCCCAGAGCCAGGACGGCGCCCTGCGCGAGACCCCCATGAACGCCCTCGCCTACACCAGGCGCGAGCCCCTCGGCGTGGTCGCCGCGATCACCCCGTTCAACTTCCCGCTGATCCTCGCCGGCTCCAAGCTCGCCCCCGCCCTCGCGGCCGGCAACACCGTCGTCCACAAGCCCGCCGACGAGACGCCGCTCAGCGCCCTGTACATGGCCCGGCTGCTCCAGGAGGCGGGCGTCCCCGACGGCGTGGTCAACGTCGTGACCGGCACCGGCCCGGTGGCCGGCGAGGCGCTGCTGCGCCACCGCGGGGTCGACAAGGTCGCCTTCACCGGCTCCACCGCGATCGGCCGGCACGTGGCGAGCGTCGCGGGGGAGGCGCTCAAGCCCGTCACCATGGAGCTCGGCGGCAACGCCGCCCACATCGTGTTCGAGGACGCCGACCTGGAAAAGGCGGTCGGCGCGGTCATCAAGGGCTTCGTCTTCAACACCGGCCAGTTCTGCATGGGCGGCCCGCGCCTGCTGGTGGCCCGCTCGGTGTACCCGACCCTGCTCGGCATCCTCGCCGAGGCCGTGCCCGGCGTGCCCATCGGAGACCCGCGCGACCCGGCCACGGTCGTCGGCCCGATGGCGGCCGAGAAGCACCTGAAGAAGGTCGAGGAGTACGTCGCCCTGGCCCGCATGGAGGGCGCCCGCATCGTCTGCGGCGGCGAACGGCTCGACCTCGACGGCGGCTACTACTACAAGCCCACCGTCATCGCCGACCTGGCGAACGACTCCCGCGTGATCCAGGAGGAGATCTTCGGGCCGGTCCTCACCGTGCAGCCCTTCGACGACGAGGACGAGGCCGTCGCCCTCGCCAACTCCACGCCCTACGGCCTGGCCTCGGGTGTCCAGACCGGCAGCCTCGCCCGCGCGCACCGGGTCGCCGGCCGGCTCCAGGCCGGCATCGTCTGGGTCAACGACTGGGCGATGCTCGACCCCGCGGTGCCCTTCGGCGGGGTGAAGGACTCCGGCTACGGCCGCGAGTACGGGCCCGAGGCCCTCGCCGGTTACACCAAGGTCAAGTCCGTCGTCGTCTCGCTCGGCTGAGAACCGTCCAGGAGTCATCACGATGCCCACCACCACCCGAGCCGCGGTCGTCGAGTCCGGCGGCGCGCCCTTCACCCTCTCCGACGTCGTCCTCGACGCACCCGGCCCGCACGAGGCGCTGGTCCGCATGGCCGCCGCCGGCCTGTGCCACACCGACCTCGGGGTGGCGAGCGGCGGACTGCCCTTCCCCCTGCCCGGCGTCCTGGGCCACGAGGGGGCCGGCGTCGTCGAGGCCGTCGGCTCCGCCGTCACCGGCGTCGCGCCGGGCGACCACGTCCTGCTCTCCTTCACCTCCTGCGGCGACTGCCGCAACTGCCGCGGCGGGCACCCCGCGTACTGCGCGACCTGGCTGCCGCTGAACCTGATCGGCGGCAGCCGGGCCGACGGCACCAGCACCATCAGCCGGGGCGGCGAGGCCCTGGGCGGCCACTTCTTCGGCCAGTCCTCCTTCGCCGAACTGGCCCTCGCCGACGAGCGCAGCCTCGTGAAGGTCGACCCGGACGTGCCGCTCGCGTCGATCGCCCCGCTGGGCTGCGGCGTACAGACCGGTGTGGGCGCCGTGTGGAACGTCCTGAAGCCGGAGACCGGCGGCACGGTCGTCGTCCTGGGCGCGGGGGCGGTCGGCCTGTCGGCCGTCATGGCGGCGGCCCTCACCCCGGCCACCAGGATCGTCGCCGTCGACCGGGTCGCCGAACGCCTGTCGCTGGCCGAGGAACTGGGAGCCACCCACACCGTCGACACGAGCGGGACGGACCTCGCCCCGGCCCTCGCCGAGATCACCGGCGGGCAGGGCGCGGACGGGGTCGTCGAGACCACGGGCAACGTCGGTGTCCTGCGGCAGGGCGTCGACGCCCTGGCCGCGCGCGGCACCCTGGTCGTCGTCGGCGCCCCGCCCTTCGGCACGGAGGTCGCCCTGGACGTCAACGGCCTCCTCGGCGGCAAGCGGATCGTCGGCCTCACCCTCGGCGACAGCGAGACCCAGACCATGATCCCGGCCCTGGTCCGCCTGGTGAAGGACGGCCGCCTCCCGCTGGACCGCCTGATCAGCACGTATCCCTTCGGGGACATCGACCGGGCCGTCCAGGACATGAGGTCGGGCAAGACGATCAAGCCGGTCCTGACGTTCTGACGCGGTCTGCCCGGGCATCGCACCATGGCTGCGCTGCTTGGGCCGGGCGCCTCGGAGTTCGGGGGTTCTGGTTTCCGGGCGGGCGCGGGACGTCAGCGGCCAGTCGCGCAGTTCCCGGCGCTCCCCTGAAAGACCGCCCCCCGCCGGCCGCGCGGAAACGACCGGCCGGGCCGACAGGGAGACCGGGACCCGCCACCTTCGGCGGTGCCCCGCCTTCGAATGGCCGCTGCTGAGAAAGGCCGCCGCTGAGAAGCACGCCTTCAAGGGGCGCGGCACAGGGACGGGCGCCGCGCCCGGGTCGGCGTGCTCAGTCGTTCAGCAGCACCAGCTTCCCCGTCGTCCGGCCGGTGTCGCCGAGGGTGTGTGCCTCGGCGGCCTCGGCCAGCGGGAAGGTACCGGCGATCGTGGCGCGCAGCTTGCCCGCCCCGACCAGTTCCGCGATCGCCTCCATGCCGCTGCGGTCGGCGTCCACCAGCATCCGCAGCGCCCGGACACCGAGCCGCTCGGCCTCCTCGTAGAGGTCGTCCGAGCCGACCGGGAGGATCGACACCAGGACGCCGCCGGGGCGCAGCACGCGCAGCGAGCGCAGGGCGTTGTCGCCGCCGATCGTGTCCAGGACGACGTCGGCGTCCTTCACCGCCTCGGTGAAGTCCGTCTCGCGGTAGTCGATGGTCTCGTCGACACCGATCCCGCGCAGGAACTCGTGCTTGCCCGCGCTCGCGGTGCCGATGACGTACGCGCCGCGCGCCTTGGCGATCTGCACCGCCACGTGCCCGACCCCGCCCGCCGCCGCGTGGATCAGTACCCGCTGCCCGGGCCGGAGGTCCGCATGCTCGGTCAGTGCCTGCCAGGCGGTGAGCGAGACCAGCGGGAGCGCGCCCGCCTGGGTGTGGTCGACCCCGGCCGGCTTGCGGGCGAGGGCGCGCACCGGGGCGATGACGTACTCGGCGTGCGAGCCGTGCCCGTACGGGTACGGCAGCATGCCGAAGACCTCGTCACCGGGCGCGAAGGCCACCACGCCGATGCCGAGCGCCTCCACCACACCGGAGACGTCCCAGCCCAGGACGAAGGGCGGCTCGCCCAGGAACCCGCCGGTCGCCCGGTGCTTCCAGTCGGTCGGGTTGACCCCGGCGGCCCGCACCCGGACCAGCACCTCGTTCGGCTTCGGTACCGGGCGCTCGATCTCCACTTCCTTCAGGACCCCGGGACCGCCGAGGACGTCCTGGCTGATGGCTCGCATCGTGTTCTGTGTGCTCATGGTCAACCAGCGTGCCGGTCCGCGGACCCCGCGCCAATGGCAAGATTGCCAACATTCGATACGATCGTGCCATGCGACGTGAACGAGTGGTGGTCCTGGCCCTGGACGGGGTGTACCCCTTCGAGCTCGGCATCCCCAGCCGGATCCTCGGCGCGGCCGACGGCCGGTACGAGGTCATCACCTGCTCGGTCGACGGCCGTCCGGTACGCACCGACGCGGACTTCGGCGTCACCGTGGAGCACGGCCCCGAGGTCCTGGCCACGGCGGACACGGTCGTGATCGCGCCCGTGGCTCCCGACCGTCTGGCCGACGAGGTGTCCGAGGAGGTCCTGGCCGCCCTCGCGCTCATCCGCCCCGGAACCCGCATCGTCTCCATCTGCACCGGCGCCTTCGTGCTCGCTGCCGCAGGCCTCCTCGACGGACGCCGGGCGACCACCCACTGGCAGGTCGCCGACCACTTCCGGCGCATGTTCCCGCGGGTCGACCTCGACCCGGACGTGCTCTTCGTCGACGACCACCCGTTCCTCACCTCCGCCGGGGCCGCCTCCGGCGTGGACATCTGCCTGCACCTCGTCCGCAAGGACCACGGCAGCCGCCTCGCCAACAGCGTCGCCCGCCGCTGCGTCGTCCCGCCCTTCCGGGACGGCGGCCAGGCCCAGTACATCGAGCAGCCCGTACCCGAGCAGGGCGCCGCGAGCACCGCGGCCACCCGTGCCTGGGCCCTGGAGCGCCTCGGCGAACCCCTCACCCTGGCCGACCTTTCCGGCCACGCGCGGATGAGCCGGCGCACCTTCGCCCGCCGCTTCCACGACGAGGTGGGTCTCAGCCCCGGCCGCTGGCTGATCCAGCAGCGCGTGGCGCGAGCCCGGCAGCTGCTGGAATCCAGCGACCTGACGGTTGATCAGATCGCCGGCCGGGTCGGCTTCGCGACCGGTGCCTCCCTGCGCCAGCACCTGAACACGGCGATCGGTGTCTCCCCGCAGGCCTACCGCCGCACCTTCCAGACCGCGCGCTGACACCGAAGGCGGGAGGCAGGCGCCTGCTCACCTGATACGACGCCAATTCCACTGACAGCAAAGCCATTTGTCGACCTGTTGCCTTCTTTCGGAGCGTGACGGAACCCTCACGTCCGGAGGGGGGCGAGATTGATCCTTTCGGGTCCAAACCCGATAGGGTTCCGATCGGCGCTGCGAGTTGACGCGATCGCGTCCAGTCGACTCGCGGTGCGTACTCATGAGTGCGATCCACACCCCCCCCGTTCGATCGTGTTGCTTCGAAGGATGCAGATGGAACTCGCCACTCCGCCACCGGCGGCGCGGGCCCCTGTCGCCTGGTACAGCTGGTGGTTGATGCCGCTGGGCTTGGGAGGCGGGACCGTTGCCGCCACGTTCATGAGCTCGGATCGAATAACCGCGGCCGTCGCCGGAGTCGCGGCGACGGCGGCCGGTGCCGTGTGCGTACGGCTGCTGCTGCGCACCCGGGCACAACTGCACCGGGCGGAAGGCTCCTTCCGCGCCACACAGGCCGAGCACAACCAGCAGTGGCAGCAGCATGTGGCGGGCCTGGAACGCAAGTTCGCCGCCGACCGCGCCACCCTGGAATCCCGGCTCAACGAGCAGAACGCCGCGTACGAGCGACGCCTGGCCGACCAGAGCTCGACGTACGAGACGCAGCTCGCCGACCAGAGGACCTCGTACGAGACGCAGCTCGCCGACCGGTCCCGGGCCTATGAGGAACGGCTGACCGAGCAGGCCACCTCCTACGAGGCCCAGCTCGCCGACCAGGCCGAGGTCTTGCAGGAACAGCTCTCCCACCAGCTCGCCGCCGTCGCCCGGCTCGCCGACGAGCAGCTGCCCGACGCGATGGAGAAGCTGCGCGCCGGTGACGCCATCGACGACCTGCTGCCCACCGTCAACCAGTGCGCCAAGGTCAGTTCGGAGCTCCAGGCCGAACTGCGCAAACTGCTGCGCACCTCCCTGATCGGCCTGGAGGCGGAGTTCGACCGCTCCACCTCCGCCGAACAGGCCGTGATCAGCATCGGCAACCGCATCCACGTCCTGACCAGCAAACTCCGCGGCCGTCTGCACGAGATGCAGGGCGAGCATGGCCGTCTGCCGGCCGTCGCCCGGGGCCTGATGGAGCTCGACCAGGAGCTCGGCCCCGCCGACTCGCTCGCCGCGAGCATCGGCGTGCTCGGCGGCTCCGACCGGCCCGGCCGGCAGTGGCAGGAGCCGCAGCGGCTGCTGAGCGTGGTGCGCGGCGGCATCGGCCGGATCAAGGACTTCCACCGGATCCAGGTGCGCCACCTGCCCGAACTGGGCGTCGACGGCGGCCTCGTCGACCACCTCACGCTGGTCCTGGCCCACCTCCTGGACAACGCGGCCCGCTACTCGCCGCCCACCGAGCCGGTGCTCATCTCCGGCAAGGAGGTCCCCAACGGCGTCGGCATCGAGATCCAGGACTCCGGCAAGGGCCTGAGCGAGGAGAAGAAGCGCGAGGCCGAGCACGCCCTCGCGGGCACCGCGCCCGGCGCGGGCCTCGGCGGCATCACCGAGGACGCCAACATCGGCCTGCGTGTCGTCGGTGCCCTCGCCCGCCGCTACGGCATCCGCGTCACCTTCGCGGACTCGCCGTGGCTCGGAACCTCCGTGGTGGTCGTGGTCCCGCACAAGTACTTCAGCCCGCTGCCCGCGGCCGCGACCGCACCGGCCGCGCCCGCCCCGGAGGTCCGCACCGCCACCGCCACCGCCACCGCCACCCCGGCCCCGGCCCGCGCGACGGCCACCGTGCCCGAACCACGGGCCGCGCAGACGGAGGCCGCGGAGACCACGCCCGGCGGACTGCCCCGGCGCCGCAGCAAGCGGAACGAGACCGAGGCGCCCCGGCCGGCCGGACGGGCCGACGGGGGCACTGTCGCCGCCGTTCCGCCGGACGCGTCCTTCTCGGGTCTCGCCGCCTTCGCCACCGCCGGACGCGACGCGGCGGAGGCCTCCGAGCCGGCCGGCGAACGCGACACCCTGGCCGGCCGCGAGTACACCGAGCACCGCACCGAAGAGAGCGACTAGTCCCATGACGCAACAAGGAACAGATGTGAGCTGGGCGCTCCGCGATCTCGTCGAGAGCATCCAGGAGATCCGTTTCGCCCTCGTGGCCTCCAGCGACGGCAAGGCCATCACCTCCTACGGCGCCGAAGACCCCGACGACGTCGACCGCTTCGCGGCCGTGGTGGCCGGCCTCCAGGCCCTGGCCCAGCCGGTCGCCGAGCAGTTCCCCAAGTACGCCGGGCAGCTGCGCCTCGCGATGATCGAGGTGGACGGCGGGCACCTCTTCGTGGTGCGCGCGGGTGTGGAGACCTACCTCGGTGTCCTCGCCAGGGAGGGCCTCGACCAGGGCCTGCTCGGGCACCAGATGCGGGACCTGGCCCGCAGGATGGGTGAGCTCCTCGGCACCACTCCGCGCCTGGAGGAGCACTCTGGATGAGTGCTCCCCGCAGACCGTCGGACCCGTCCGGTCTCGAGCGCTACTACGTCCTCACGGGAGGGCGCAGCGGACCGGGCGGTTCGGCGTCGAGCCTCGACGTGGCGACCCTCGTCGTCTCCCGCGCCGCCCCGTTAGCGGGCATGCAGCACGAACACGAGGAGATCCTCCGCCGCTGCCGCGACCCGCTGTCGGTCGCAGAGCTCGGCGCTCACCTCGGGCTCCCCTTCAACATTCTCGCGGTGCTGCTGTCGGACCTGCTGGACGCAGGTCGCGTCGAAGCCCGTAACCCCATCCCGGCGCACGACGCCGGCCGCGGGCCCGACCTCGCGCTCCTTGAGGAGGTACTCAGTGGACTTGAAAGGCTTTGACCAACCCGGAGGCTCGGCCGGGGAGACCCGCTCGGTGAAGGTGATGATCGCGGGCGGGTTCGGCACCGGGAAGACCACCATGGTCCGGTCGGTCAGCGACATCAAGCCGCTCACCACCGAGGAGACCCTCACCCAGGCCAGTGCCGACGTCGACCACCTCATCGGCGTCGCCGACAAGACGCAGACCACCGTCAGCCTGGACTTCGGCAAGATCGGCATCAACGAGAGCCTGGTGCTGTACCTGTTCGGCACGCCCGGGCAGGAACGGTTCTGGTTCCTGTGGAACGGGCTGTTCAAGGGGGCCCTCGGGGCGGTCGTCCTGGTGGACACGCGCCGCCTGGAGTCCAGTTTCCGGGCGATCGAGGAGATGGAGCGGCTGGAAGTCCCCTTCGTGGTCGCGCTGAACGTCTTCCCCGACTCGCGGAACTACCCGGTGGAGGAGATCCGGGACGCCCTGGACATCCCCGAGCACACCCCGGTCGTGGCCTTCGACGCCCGCGACCGGGCCTCCAGCCGGGACGTCCTGGTCGCCCTGATCCACCATCTGAAGGAACGCTCGGCCGTGGCCCTGGAGCCCCGATGAACGACTCGACCGAATCCGGACTCCAGGCCGCGCGCGGCTGCCCCGTCGCCCACCACGGCGCCGACCTGACCAGGCTGTACGGCCCGGACGCCGCGACCGACCCGACGGGCATCTACGAGCGGCTGCGCAAGGAGCACGGCTCGGTGGCGCCGGTCCTGCTCGAAGGCGACGTGCCCGCCTGGCTGGTGCTCGGCTACCGCGACAACCGGCGGGTGCTCGACAACCCCCGGCAGTTCAGCCGGGACGCGAGGATCTGGCGGGACTGGGCCGACGGGCGCGTCGACGAGACCTCACCGCTGATCCCGATGATCGGCTGGCGCCCGGACTGCGTCTCCCAGGACGGCGAGCCGCACCGCAGACTGCGCGCCGCCGTCACCGACGGGCTCCAGGCGGCGGCCGCCCGCGGTATCCGGCGCCACGCGACCCGCATCGCGAACAGGCAGATCGACGCCTTCGCGGACACCGGGCAGGCCGACCTCGTGTCGGACTACGCCGAGTACCTGCCGATGCTCGTGCTCTCCCGCATCCTCGGGCTGCCCGAGGCGGAGGGCCGCGACCTGGTCGAGTCCTGCGCCCAGGTCCTCAAGGGCGGCGAGGACGCCCTCGCGCACAACGAGCGCATCATGGGGATCCTCGGTGAGCTGGCCGAGCGCAAGCGGGCCGAGCCCGGCGGCGACTTCACCACCGCCCTGCTCGGGCACGCGGCCGGTCTCGACGAGGACGAGGTGGTCAGCCATCTGCGTCTGGTGCTGATCGCCGCCCACACCACGACCAGCAACCTGCTGGCCCGGGTGCTCCAGATGATCCTCACCGACACCACCCGGCTCTCCGGACTGATCAGCGGCCAGCTGAACATCTCCGCCGTGGTGGAGGAGGTCATGTGGAACAGCCCGCCGCTGGCGGTGCTTCCGGGCCGGTTCGCCGCGAGCGACCTGGAGCTCGGCGGCCACCAGATCCAGGAGGGCGACCTGCTGGTGCTGGGTCTCGCTGCGGGCAATTGCGACCCCGACGTCCGGCCGGACTCCGGTGTCTCGGTCCAGGGCAACCAGGCACACCTGGCGTTCAGTTCGGGTCCGCACGAGTGCCCCGGGCAGGGCATCGGCCAGTCCATCATCGAGATCGCGGTGGACGTCCTGCTGCACCGCCTGCCGGGCCTGACCCTGGCCGTCCCGCCGGACGAGCTCTCCTCGACCGCCTCCACGTGGGAATCCCGGCTGGACCGACTGCCGGTCGAGTTCGCCGTGTAGCGCCGTCGCACGGTGCCCGGCCGGACGCCCGGCCGGGCACCGTGGTGTCATACGGTCAGCAGGTCGTCCACCGAACCGCGTCCGGCGAGTTCGGCCGTGGCCACCGCGCCCTCCTTCGCCGCCGCGTAGCGACCGGTGGTCAGTGCCCACTCGTAGTTGCCGTTGATCCAGTGCTGGATGGCCTCCACCCCCATCCGCACCCGGTCCCGCTCCGCCTCGTCGAGCCGGAGTTCGTCGCACATCTGCGGGACGCGCTCCTGGAGTGCGAGGTACTCGTCGAGGCAGGCGATCGTCATCCGGTACGCCTCGTCCGTGGCCTCCTGCCAGGAGCAGCCCCGCTCCCGGCGCAGCACGGCGATGAGGTTGTGGCCGTCGCCGCGGCGTTTCTCGCGCTCGAAGGAGTGGATGTCGTTCATGAACCCGATGGTGTCCGCGGCCAGATCGCGCATCCGCTCCATCACCGGATGCGCCATGGCCTGCGCCGGCACCTCGAAGCCGCGGCTGCGCTCACCGGCGTCGATGCTGTGGTGGATGCCGACCGTACGGCGCCGGAAGGCGGTGTACTCGTCGAGTCCCAGCGTTCCTTCCAGGCCCCGGGCGGCCAGATCGACCTCCTCGCAGTGCGCGACGAGGAACCGCCCCCAGGAGGCGGCGAAGCGCGACTGCCACGTCAGGGACATGCCATTCGAGAGATGGTTCCACACCTCGGCCCAGGCCACGGATATCGGACAGACCACGCGGGGCGGGCTGCCCGCCGGGCGCAGGGGAGTCACGATCAGCTCCCGGGCGACCTCCGCTATGCGCTCGGCGCGGTCCGGCCTGCCGGCATCGAACTGGTCGTCGAAGAGGAAGGCCAGCGAGAACCAGTTCATCAGGACGACCATGTCGTCCGCCGACGCGTGCGGATAGGTACGGGCCGCGGCCAGGGGCAGGTCCCAGGACTTGTACTCCTCGAACCCGTCCCGGCTGTGGACCAGGCGCATTTCCCACACCCAGCGCAGATGTCGTGCCCGGGCGAACTCCAGGTGCTCGCTGACAGGGGTGTCGAAAGGCAGGTCGAACCGGACGTCCTGAGGCATGTGCTTCCTTTCGGGAGACGGACCGCAGAGCCCCCCGCCCCTGCGAGCGGACGGTGCCAGGACCGGCCGCACACTCGAACTCGGCTTCGCAGTCCGAACGTTGAACCGAGAAGCGGTACGAGACTGCCCAAGGCGCGAACAAGCCATTCCGTGACACGGCCGTGATCTCGGTTACGGCGGAAAGCGCTTGAGCTGCGTACACTCCCTCCTCCCTCACAGGCGGCGGCCTGTCCGCCGGGCCTCCGGCGCACCGGGGCGCCACACTGGTCCGAGTCCGTCCGACGACTCGTCAGGAGGCCCACCCGCGATGACGTCCGCACCCGTACGCAGCGCCGAGCAGCGCAAGAAGGACACCCTGCACCGCCTGGACCACGACGTGGACGCCTGGGTCGCCACGGCCGACGGCGCGTCGGGCACGCCCTACCTCGTCCCGCTGTCCTTCCTCTGGAACGGCTCGTACCTGCTGTTCGCCACACCCGCCTCCAGCCCCACCGGACGGAACCTGGCCGCGTCCGGCCGGGCCCGGGTGGGCATCGGGCCGACCCGTGACGTCGTCCTCGTCGAGGGCACCGTCGAAACGGTCCAGCCCGCCGAGCTGGCCGAGCAGGACGCCGAACTCTTCGCCGCCAAGACGGGGTTCGACCCCCGCCGGCTCGCCACGCCGTACCTGTACTTCCGTGTCGTCCCGCGGCGGGTGCAGGCCTGGCGGGAGGCCGACGAACTCGACGGCCGTGAACTCATGCGTGACGGACGGTGGTTGAAGGCCGACTGAATCGGCCGGACCGGGATATCCGCAAGGTACGGATCCGCGGGGCACGACCGCCCCGCGGCCGGAATCCCGCGGAGGAGACATGGCACTGGTGAAAGCGGGGGTCCTCGTGCTCGACTGCGCCGAGCCCGAGAAGCTCGCCGTGTTCTACAAGGAACTGCTGGAGGGGGAGGAGTCGGACGCCACCGCCAACCGGGTGGAGATCAAGAGCGCCGACGGTTTCCGGATCGCACTGCGCCGGGACGTCAACGCGACCCCGCCCAGCTGGCCCCGCCCGGAGAACTCCCTCCAGGCCCACCTGGAGTTCGTGGTGGACGACCTCGACGCGGTGGAACGCCGCGTCATCAGCCTCGGCGGCCGCCCCCTGGAGGCCAAGGAGCCCTCGGGCCCGCTGGAGGAGCGCGGCTACGCCGATCCGGCCGGCCACTCCTTCACCCTGCGCCGCACCGCTCCGACGGCACCCAAGCAGGGCTGAGCGGGCGGTTCAGCCCGTCGCCGGCCACGGCCGGATCCCGCGTCAGGTCGTGACGAGGGTACGGGCCATGACTACAGGGACGGCCGTGCCGGCGAGGATGCTCAGCACGGCGTTACGACGCCACAGGTGCGGGCCGGCGGTGACGGCCGGGGTGGCCGGCGGACCGGCGCGCACGGCCGGGCGACGGACAGGTCGCGCAGACAGCGGACGACCGGGAACACCGTCACACCGGCGGGCATGCGCGTGCTGAGGGAGCGCCCGGTGGCGCCCGCCCGCTGCGGGCTGAGAGCGGCGAAGGACGAGAGTGCGGGCCGGCCCCCCCCCGCGGGCCCCCGGCGGGGGCGCGGCGGGGGGCAGGACCGGCCGCCCCAC
>NZ_JBEZWN010000045.1:0-64338 GCF_040637495.1 Streptomyces sp. NPDC029044 | reverse complement strand
TCGCGGCCGCTGAAGCGAAGCTGCTTGCGGAGTTGAGCGAGGAACAGCGGACCCAGTTCCGAGACCTCCTGACCCGGGTCGCGCTCACCGCTCAGCGGGGCACCCTCCAAGGCTGAGGTGAAGGCCTCAGCGTGGTCGACGCTTCGGTGATTCCGGTGATCCCGTCCGCCAACATCAATGCTGTGGTTATCGCTATCGCTGAGAAAGCCGCCGCCGAGCGGGCCGGGACGACCTCTGCGCACACTGCGATCGCCGCGAAAGCCGCCTCGGATGCGTGACGGTTAACGGGTCGTCACGCGGGAGGAACACCTCACCACACCCGACTTAACGAATATCAGAGAGGCAGATGATTGACATGGGTCAGCCGGTAGCGTTCTTCGAAGTGATCAGCACAGATCAAAAGCGGGCGCAGAGGTTCTACGCGGATCTGTTCGACTGGCAGGTCGCCCCGGATCCGACGATGGGTGGCTACGCCCTGGTGGACACCGGCGCCGGCGACGGGGCGATCGTCGGAGGGATCGGCCCGTCGATCGCACCGGGAGACACGGGAGTCAAGGTCTACATGAAGGTCGACGACTTGGACGGGTACCTGGAGAGGGCCGAGGCGCTGGGCGGGAAGAAGGTGGTTCCGCCCACCGACCTGCCGGGCGACCAGAGCCGTTACGCGATTTTCGCGGATCCGGACGGGAATCTTGTCGGCCTGTGGGCCTGACCGACAAACAGAGAATCCAGTTGAGCGACGAGACGCACTGCGCGATGGCCGACACCGCGACGGACGCTGCGACTGACGAGGCGCTGCGGGCACTCGCCGAACCGCGTCTCCGGGCGTCCTGCGTCTCGTCGCCCACGAGAGCGGGCCGCGGGTGAGATTGCCGCAGCGTTCGAAGTCACCCGCACCGCGGTCAGCCGGCACCTGACGGTGCTGAAGAATGCTGGTCTGATCAGTGAGCGCTGCGATGGCACCCGGCGGCTCTACCGCGGCCGACCGGAAGGGCGCGACGATCCGCGGTAGTTCCTCGACGAGATATGGGCCGGCGTGCTCGACACCGCCCGACGACTTGGCGAGACCGACTCCGGTTTCGCCGACACCGACGAGGTGAGGCATGTCGGCTGACTCGCGTCCGCCGCAGCGAGGGAACTCCTCATGCGAGCCCAACCAGCGGACCGGTATGCGGCGCCCTGTCCATCTGCGGACGAGCCCGCGGACCTGCGGCGTGCGTTCACTCGGCACTGGGCCGAGGTCCTGCACCGGTTCCGAACCTACGTCCAGAGGGGGTCTTCGATGTTAAGGGGTGTGCGTACATGGCAGCCGTCGACCGGAGGGGCTGCGCGGCCCTGTGTCCACGCGACGACCGCCTGGAGCGACCCGGTCCATGGGGCGGCGAGATGATATGGCCATGTTGCACCGCTTAATGGCGGTGCCGTAGACGTAGAAGTCGGGCCGGATCAGCACGGCGACCGCATCGAGCTGCGCCAGCCATGCCGCGTAGGCGCCGGTGGTGTCCACGACCTGTTCCTCACCGGGCACAGCGTCCAGAGCGACCACCTTCCAACCGAGGTCGGCCAGCAGCAGCACGCCGCCGGAGCCGACGACGTCGTCGAACAGCCCGCGCATGGCTCCGCCGTCGACCTAGGCCTGGATGGACAGCACCCCGCCGCCGGCGTCGTCGCGCCGCAGCCCGGCCCCAAGGCGCGGCAGCGGTCGCTGTGGCTGCTCGACGCCGGCGGCGAGATCGGCCTGCATCGTTCTGTCCCGCTCCGCAGCGGCGTCCTGGTCGGCCAGGCAGATGACCTCGCCCAGCGCCATCGAGGCCAGTCGTGGAAGTAGCCAAGGTCGGTCACGGTGGAGCCGATCCACGACCGGACGTTTTCAACGGCCACACGCACGGCGACTATCTGGACGCGGAGAAGTTCCTGCGCCTGTGGGAACGGGCCGAAGCGCTCGCCGTTCCGCTCTATCTGCACCCGGCCAACTCCTTCGACACCTGGCACAACCTGCGGTCACGAGGAGCTGATCGGCCCGATGTGGAGCTGGGGCGTGGAGACCGCCACGCACGCCCTGCGCATCGTCTTCTCCGGTGTCTTCGACCGCTTCCCCGGCGCCACGCTCGTCCTCGGACACATCGGCGAAAGCCTGCCGGGCATGCTCTGGCGCCTCGACAGCCGCTGGGAGTTCATCAACCGCCGCGGTCTGAAGCTCGGCAAGGAACGGCCCTCGGACTACATCCGCGAGAACATCATGATCACCACGAGCGGGGTGTGCGCGCAGGCGCCCCTGCTGGGCAGCCTGCTCGCCCTGGGCGCCGCCGGATCATGTTGTCCACGGACTATCCCATGGAGGGAAACGCCGAAGCCGTCGCCTTCATCGACAACGCCCCGATCAGCGAGACCGACCGGGCGAAGATCTGCCACCTCAACGCCGAACGCCTGCTGAGACTCTGACACCAACCGGCGGTCGCCGCTCCTGGGGGTGCGTGGCGAGCGCTTCCGCAGTGACGCTCGTCCACTTCCGCATGGGCAGCGAGGTCTGGGCGTCGTGGAGGGCCGCGGGTCCTCGGCCTCGTACAGGCCGACCGTGGCGTTGCGGCCCGGAACCCGCCAGAGCCCCTTGAGCACGCCAGCCTCGCGGCCGTTCCATGGCGCACTCGCGTTCGCCTCTTCTCAGCTGCTCACGGGCGCTGTTCAGGGTGTGGGCCGGCAGCCGGTTCTCGGTACGGACCAGGAATTCCATTCGGACGTGGCACCACCGCGGCCCCCACCCACGAGCTGCTGCCCGCCGAGTACCTGGTCGACGCCGGCTGCACCGCCCTGCCCGACCTCCTCACCCACCGCGGCCCCGCTGATCGTGGCAAAGTTCGTAGCAGTAGCGGTTCCAGCTTCGGACCACGACGCGGCACGGCACCGGCAGGAGAACTCATGCTGGAGAAGACGGCTTGGCACTCATCCCTGCGAGGCCGCGGCGGTTGCTTGCCTACGGGTTCGGCACCCCGCGGATGCAGTCCGCGACGCGTTCCGCGACGGCCAGCGTGGGCAGGAACGTGTTGGCGCGGGGGATGGTGGGGAAGATGGATGCGTCCCCGACCCAGAGCCCTTCGACCCCGAGCACCCGGGCCTGGGGATCCACCACCGTGCGGGGGTCGTCGGGTGAGCCCATGCGTGCGGTCCCGCAGATATGGGACATGTCGCCCACTGATGCGAGCAGCCATCGCTCGATCGCCTCGTCGTTCTCCAGCGTAGAGATGTCCGTCCCCGCCGGGTCGATAGCAGCGCTTTCCACGATGTTGCGCATGGGCTCCGTCGCGAGATACTCGCGCACTCGGTGAAACCCGTCGCGCAGCCGAACGACGTCCGCGCGCTCTTCCAGTTGCCGGTGCTCGATCCGCGGCGCCGCGAAGGGGTCCGTTGACGAGAGTTTGAGGGCGCCTCGAGAGAAGACCTGGTTCAACCAGACGATCGCCAGGCCGAACGGGTTCTCCTCCGCGCCTTGGCTGAGGCTGCCCTGGCTGAGGCCACCCCCGCCCCACGTACCGGTCGCGCGTTCTTCCACGATGGTCTTCTGCACTTCGCGAGACATGCGCGGCGCCTGGTTGGTCACCGCCATCATCATGTCGTTCTTGCCTGCTTCCTCGTGTCCCGACGAGTAGCGCAAGCAGGTGTTGACGTGGCGCGCGTCTGCTGGGGTCCTCAGTGCGTCGGCTCGGTGACGCAGCCAGACCGTGGCAAGTGGGTGGTCCTGTAGTCCCTCGCCGACGGGAAGCCGAAATCGTGGCGCTTCCGGACCAATGCCCGAGCGAATCAAGATCGCGGGCGAGTGCAGGGCTCCGGCTGCGAGAACGACGCCGTTCGCCTAGGCATTGACAGCGACGCCCTCACGATGGAACCGCACTCCCACGGCCCGGCTCCCTTCTATCAGGACGCGGTCCACCGTCGCTCCAGAAATGACCTCGAGGTTCGAGCGCTCACGCGCCGGCTCCAGGTAAGCGTCATTGGCCGTCACACGTCGGCCATCGCGGATGTTGAGCGGCGTCGGCGAAAGGCCTGTGCCGTTGGGCGAGTTGCTGTCCTCGCACCATGGCTGCCCGCTTCCCAGCACTGTTTCGGCGAACGCTTCGTCGAGGCTGCTCCACTCGTCGCGAGGGAGGCGAGTCACCGGAATCGGGCCGTTGTCGCCGTGATAGGGCTCTGTGCCGAAGTCGGCGTCGCTCTCTAGGCGGCGGAGGTAGGGAAGCATCTCGTCGTAGGACCAGCCGGCGCACCCTGCTTCCGCCCAGCGATCGTAGTCATCCGGCATGGCGCGCATGGCCGCCAACCCATTGATGAGCGATGAGCCGCCCAGGCCGCGACCGCGAAGGTAGGGCCGCGGAGGCTGGGCTCGCGTTCGACGCGCCTGCAGGTCCGCCCACTGGAAACGCGCCGCCTCAAGATCCTCGATGGGACGCCATCCATTGGCACTCCGGATGGCTCCTGGGGCTTCGCCCGGTCGCCAGTCGTCACCTGCCTCGAGAACAAGAACCTGCGTCGTCGAGTCTTCGCTCAGACGGTTGGCCAGGACACAGCCAGCGGACCCGCCGCCGATCACTATGAAATCGGCTTCGATGGACTTAGAAGTCATGGGAAGACAAGCTTTCCGTATTTTCCGGACCCCGAAATTGACATGCAAGCATTCCAGCGTGAATGCGCACTTCTGGGGGTCGGTTGACAAGAGCCACCTGCGTCGCCGCGGAGCAAGAGCGCTCCGCCTTTCCAGATACCATGCCAGAAAGGTGTTCTGCAAACAAGACTATCTGTGGATCAACTGAAGATGCTGAGTGTCTTGCCTTGGACAATGACCTGGTCTGGGCCATTCGCATGATCTCGGGGGCGCGTCGGCGCGGTGCTGCCGAGGCCGCGGAGACGCTGCCCGGAGGGTCACGCGCCTACATGGGGCTCCTGGCATCGGACCCCGCGCAGCGTGCTCGGACGCCTCGCATGCAGGAGCTGCCGGTGCGCCGTCGGCGCACCGGCTCCTCCTCAACTCCGCGCGTCAGGCAGCGGTTTCCGCCCGCGCGGCCAGATCCAGCGCGATGTCGGTGATCATGTCCTCCTGGCCGCCGACCATGCGCCGTCGGCCAGCCTCGACGAGGATGCTGCGGGTGTCCAGGCCGTAGCGCGCGGCGGCGGTCTCGGCGTGGCGCAGGAAGCTGGAATACACGCCCGCGTAGCCGAGGCTGAGCGTCTCGCGGTCCACCCTCACCTCGCGGTCCTGCAGCGGACGTACGAGATCGTCGGCGGCGTCCATCAGCGGGAACAGATCACATCCGTGCTCGAAGCCCATCAGGTCGGCCACCGCGATGAAAGCCTCGAGAGGGCAGTTGCCCGCGCCAGCCCCCTGCCCGGCGAGCGAGGCGTCGACGCGCACAGCGCCGCTCTCGACGGCAACGACCGTGTTGGCCACGCCCAGGGCGAGGTTGTGATGGGCGTGGATGCCCAACTCCGTGGCCGGGTCGAGGACGTCACGGTAGGCGCGCAAGCGGTCGCGGACCCCGTCCATGGTGAGCCGACCACCGGAGTCGGTCACGTAGACGCACGTAGCGCCGTACGACTCCATGAGCCGCGCCTGGCGGGCGAGTTCGGCCGGTTCGGCCATGTGGGACATCATCAGGAACCCGGCGACGTCCATCCCCAGCTCCCGAGCGGCGGAGATGTGCTGGGCGGAGATGTCGGCCTCGGTGCAGTGCGTGGCGACGCGCACCGAGCGGATGCCCAGGGAGTGCGCCTGCTTGAGGTCGTGGACCGTTCCGATGCCGGGCAGCAGAAGAGTCGTGGGGACGGCTCGGCGCACGGCGCCCACCACCGCCTCGATCCACTCCCAGTCGGTGTGGGCGCCGACGCCGTAGTTGATGCTGGAGCCGGACAGCCCGTCGCCGTGGGCGATCTCGATGGCGGCGACCCCGGAGGCGTCCAGGGCGGCGGCGATCGTAGCGGCCTGGTCGACGGTGTAGCGGTGCCGGACGGCGTGCATGCCGTCCCGCAGGGTGACGTCCTGGACGTACAGGCGGGTCATCTTCAGGCCACCTCCGTGGCGCGGTAGGCGGCTATGCGTTCCGCGGTGCGCAGCGCGGCCGAGGTCATGATGTCGAGGTTTCCTGCGTAGGCCGGGAGGTAGTGGGCGGCGCCCTCGACCTCCAGGAAGACCGAGACCTTGAGGACCTCGCCCGCGCCGGGGGCGAGGGCGCGCAGCGGGTGGTGGGCCGCCACCTTCGCGAACTGCACCTTCTGCTTGAGCCGATAGCCGGGCACGTACTCCTGTACCCTCCCGACCATCTCCTCGACCGACGCGGTGACCGCCTCGGTGGCGCAGTCGGAGACCAGGCAGTGCACGGTGTCCCGCATGATCAGCGGGGGTTCCGCCGGGTTGAGGATGATGATCGCCTTGCCGCGCCGGGCGCCACCGACCCGCTCGATGGCGGAGGCGGTGGTCTCGGTGAACTCGTCGATGTTCGCCCGGGTGCCGGGGCCGGCGGAGCGGGAGGAGATGGAGGCGACGATCTCGCCGTAGTGCACGGGGGTGACGGAGTCGACCGCGGCGATGACCGGGATGGTGGCTTGGCCGCCGCAGGTGACCATGTTGACGTTCGGTGCGCCGAGATGGGCGCCGCCGTTGACCGGCGGGACGACGTACGGGCCGATCGCGGCCGGAGTGAGGTCGACGAGGGTGCGGCCGAGCGGGCGCAGCACCTCGTCATGGTGGCGGTGGGCCCCGGCCGAGGTCGCGTCGAAGACGATCTCCACGTCGGCGAACTCGTCCAGGCCGATGAGCCCTTCGACGCCCTTGTGGGTGGTGGCGACCTTCAGGCGGCGGGCGCGGGCCAGGCCGTCGGAGTCCGGGTCGATGCCGGCCATCGCCGCGATGTCGAGGGTCTCCGACAGCCGCAGCAGCTTGATCATCAGGTCGGTGCCGATGTTGCCCGAGCCGATGACCGCGACCTTGGTGCTCATCGCTCACTTCCTTCCTTCACGAAGCCGACCCGTACGGATCCCAGGTCCGAGACGTGGGCCTCGAACACGTCGCCCGGGGCGGCGGGGGCCATCGGGCCCAGGGCCCCGGTCAGCACCAGGTCGCCCGCACGCAGCGGGTCTCCCCGCTCGGCGAGCGCCGAGGCCAGCCAGACCGCCGCGTTGAGGGGGCCGCCGAGGCAGTCGGCGCCGGTGCCCTCCGAGACCGTCTCGTCGTTTCGGGTCATGGTCATCGTCACGGCGCGCAGGTCGATGCCGGTAAGCGGTACGGGCGTGCCGCCGAGGACGTACAGCCCGCTGGAGGCGTTGTCGGCGACCGTGTCGACGAGGGAGATGTCCCACCCCTGCACCCGGCTGTCGACGATCTCCAGAGCGGGGAGAGCGAAGTCGACCGCCCGCAGCACGTCCACCACGGTGCACTCGCGGTGCGGCAGATCACGGCCCAGCACCAGCGCGACCTCGGCCTCCACCTTGGGCTGCAGCAGCCGCCCGGCGGCCACCTCACCGCCGTCGGGTACGGCCATGTCCGCGAAGAGCGTGCCGAAGTCGGGCTGTTCGACGCCGAGTTGCCGCTGCACGGCAGGCGAGGTCAGGCCGATCTTGCGGCCGACGATCCGGCGGCCGGCGTCCAGGCCGCGGCGGACGTTCAGTTGCTGGACGGCGTACGCGGACGTCAGGTCGCCGTCGTCGAAGAACGTCCGCACCGGCGGGCAGGCGGCCCGGGTGCGGGTGGCCTCGGCCAGCACGTCGGCGGCCTTGGCCACGGCCGGGGGAACGGCGTCCGCAGGGACGCGGTCGGGCGGAGTCGACACGGGCTGCCTCCAGGGGAGTGGTGCCGTCGGTGCATCCGTCGGCCTGTTCTGGTATAGACAGAACACCCTCGCGGCGACAAACTTTGTTCCGTGACACGGAACAACGCGAGCGGCAGTATGCTGGAGAAAGCTGCTCTTATCCTCGACAGTTTCACTCCGAGCGGTGGTCCGTACCGTCTGTCGGAACTCTCGGAGCGCACGGGCCTGCCCAAGCCGACCGTGCACAGGCTGGCGGCCGACCTCATCGGGCTGGGCTGGCTGGAGCGCACGGGCCCTCAGTACAGGCTCGGTGCGAAGCTGTTCGAACTCGGTTCGCTGGTCCCGCACCGGCTCGATCTGCGCGAGGCGGCCCTGCCTTTTCTCCAGGACCTGTTCGAGGCGACCCGTGAGACCGTTCACCTCGGCGTCCGCGAGGGCCTTGAGGTGGTCTACCTCGAACGCATCCACGGCCACGAGGCGCTGCGGCTGCCCTCCCGGATCGGCGGCAGCCTGCCGCTGAGCTGCACCGGCGTGGGCAAGGCCCTGCTCGCCTTCTCCGGTACCGAGCTGACCGAGGACGTGCTGTCCCGGCCGCTGCCGCGCCTCACGCCCCACTCGATCACCGACCCGGCGCGTCTGCGCACGGCCCTGGAGAAGATCCGGGTCTCCGGCCTGGCCTACGAGGAGCAGGAAGCCGCGTCGGGGGTGAGCTGCATCGCGGCTCCCGTGTTCGCCGGCGGCACCATCGTGGCCGCCCTCTCGGTGGCCGTACCGCGCTCCCGCTTCAGCCCCGCCCAACTAGCCCCCGCGGTGCGGACGGCGGCCCTCGGACTTTCCCGCGTCCTGCGCGGGGGCGGTTGACCGCATGGCGGTGCGGCACGTCCTGGGCCAGGGTGACCTCGACCGGCAGATGCCGATTGCGGTTGAGGAAGTCGAAGAAGTCGAAGCGGATGAGGGGGTCGGCTCCGGGCAGGTGGATGGGAAACCGCGGCGAAATCACAGTCGCTGAGGCACGTGCCGAGGGAGGCGTTCTCGCAGCGGTCGTCAGGATGTCGCGCAGTCACTCGTGCGCCGGGTGGTAACGGTTCAGCGGGGCTACCACATCGTCTCGAGGAGCGGGCCAGAAGTGTTGCGTCCGTCGGTCGTGAGTGCGAGGCATGTCGTCACCGGATCGCTGTCTCGGGCGATGACGTCGGGGCCTGGCGGTAGCCGGCGACGGCCGCGGGGCGAGAGTCCGGTGTTTAGATCGGCCTGACGTGGCGAGGGCGCCTCACCGCAACACCCGATGCTTCGGCCATCTGGGCGGCCGCGTGATCGTCGACGTCCGGCTGGGGTGACCGGAGCCCCGCTCACCCCAAGACGTCTGCGCCATCGGGTCTTGGTTCTGGTCCTCGTCGAGCATCGCGAGGTGCAGTTCGGCGATGAGGGAGGGGGCGTCGCGGTTTCGGCCGGGCGCGGAGCAGCCCGGTTCAAGTGGTCACGCACGCGGCACAGCCAGATCATTCACGCGTGATCACTGGACGTGAGCGGGGGCCTGCCGGTGGTGGCTTCGATCGCGGGGCTGGTGCGGCGTCGCCAATCGCTGCGGCCGGCTCCCGGCGCGACCCCTTCCGCGTGGGCAACTGTGGCACGTGGGGCACGCGTGGCCACCTCCTGACGCCGGTCGGCACATCTCCGCCCGTCCGGCGTTCGATCCGCAGCGGCCGGTGAACCGGCATGCGCACGGTGCCTGAGACGTGACGGATACACAACTGAGTAGGGTTCGAGCCGTGGCCGCTACCGAGGGCAAGAGGAGCGGATACCTGGAGTGTCGATCATCGACGGCACCACAGATCCAGCACCACAGGAGTGCCATGAATGCCTTGCCTTCCACCGAAAGGCTCCAGGCGCCCGCAGCCCCGCTCCCTCGTATCGTCGGGCTCGATGTCGCCCGCGGACTCGCGGTGATCGGCATGCTCGCCCAACATTTCGCCTCGCTGCCCCCGAGTCCACCGTCCCTGTTCCAGCCCGGCAGTTGGGCCGGGTTGGTCAGTGGCGGATCGACCATCCTGTTCGCCGTCATCGGCGGGATCTCGATCGGCATCATCACCGGCGCCGCCCGCCGGCTCGACGGTCAGCAACTCCTCCGGGCCAAGATGAAACTCCTCGCCCGGGCGGCGGTCATCTTCCTTCTCGGCGCGGTGCTGAACGCCATCAGCCCCGGGGTCGGCGTGATCCTCTGCGTGTACGCGTTGTGCTACATCGCGGTGATTCCGCTGCTGCGTGTCCGGCCCCGGACGCTCGCGCTCGGCGCCGTGGCCGGCATGGTCGTGGTCCCCGTCCTGCTGGCCTACCTCACGGCGTTCAAGCAGTGGCGTCTTCCGGTCAACGCGTCCTTCGAGGAGTTCGATCTGCTCTTCGCCCTCAACGGGCTGTCCGTGGCCCCGCTGACGCTGTACTTCCTGCTGGGCATCGCCCTCTCCCGGTTCGACATCTCGTCGGGCCGTACGGTGCTCGGCATGCTCGTCAGCGGGGTCGTCCTGGTCGTCGTCGGCTACGGCGGTGGCTGGGCGGTGACCGAAGGGGAGGGCGCCGGGACGGCTGCCGTTCCCCCGGCGCCCGCGGGCGGGCCCGCCACGGCCCCGCCCGACAACGCCGCCCTCACCCGCGGCCTGCTCTGTATGCCGGAGCCCGGCCAGGTCACCTGCATAGACCCGAACTTCGACCCCGACACGTACAAGCCGGCGTGGCAGGCTCCCGAACTCGCCGATCAGGCCCGGCGGGTGCCGCACTCCAACCACGTTGCCGAAATGCTGGGCGGAACGGGAGTGGCGCTGCTGGTCACCGGGCTGAGCCTGGTCGTCGCGCCCCGCGTGCGGCGCTTGGTCGTGCCGTTGGCGGCGCTCGGCACCATGGCACTGACCGCGTACTCGCTGCAGTTCGTGCTGCTGTACACCGTCTCCTACCTCGGCGGCTCCGACCTGCTGTCCGACAACCAGAGCTTCCTCGTCATGACGGTCGCCCTGCTCGTCGTCTGCCCGGTCTGGCGGCGGCTGCTGGGGCAGGGACCGTTCGAACGGCTCCTGTCCGCCGCAGCCCGCCGCGCCGCGCACGTCGGCTGAACCCGGTTACCTCTGTTCCAGCGCTCGCGCCACCGTTCCCGCGTACAGCCTCGCGCCCGCGGGACCGGGGTGCACGCCGTCGTCCGCCAGGAGGTCGTCCCTGCCCCGGACGGCACGGTCCCAGTCCGCGACCACGACGTTCGGATGTGCCGCGGCGGTCTGCCGGACGGCGGTGTTCACCTGGTCCTTCCAGGCGAGCGGGCCGTGCACGGTGACCAGGACGACCGTACGGCGGGCGCCGGCTTCCCGGACGACCTGTTCGAGGTCCGTACGGCCGCCGACGCCGTTCGTGCCGAGGCCGACGAGCAGGACCGGGTTCAGACGGTCCTCGGATCCGAGGGAACGTACCTCGGAGGGGGCCGCGGACAGCTGGCGGCTGACCTTGGCGTCGATTTTGATGCCGGGGAAGCGTTCCTTCAGCGCCGGGGCCGCGGCGAGCATGACGGAGTCACCGACGGCCGTGATCCTTTCGGCCCGTGCGCGCGCGGACGTGCCCGGCGGCACCGGGTCGTCGCCCTGTACGGCGCGTTCACCGGCCGCGATCCGGTCGGCGGCGCTGTCGCCGCCGCCGGCCGAGGCGATGCCCCAGGCGGCGACGAGAACGGCCGTCCCGGCGAGTACCGCCACCGCGCGCGGACCCCACGAGCGCCGGTCATCGGTCCCGCTGCCTTCGGAATCGCCCGGTCCATGAGGACCACCGCTCGGGCGGCGCGAAATGCCGCCCACTCCACCGAGGTCGCCGCCCGGGACACGAGCCCTGTCCGCCGTACCGCCCCACGACTTCCCGCGCTCCCCGGACAGCGCCCCGCGCACCGCTGCCGCAGTCCGGCGCAGGCCGTGGCGGCGTACGGGTTTCTCCACCCAGCGGTACGAGGCGGCGGCCACGGCGACGGAGACAGCTGCCGCGAGCAGTCCTCGTAGAGGTGCCCGGCCCGGCCCGGGCCCGTCCGGCACGGCCAGGGCGATCAGCGGCATGTGCCACAGGTAGATCCCGTAGGACCGGCGGCCGATCCAGCGCAGCCACGGGGTGCTCATGAACCTGGCGAAGACCGATCCGCTCTGCGCGGCGGCCAGGACAACGGCTCCGGCGGCACACGCGGCGACGGCGAAGCCCCACGGGTACAGGTGCGGGGTGTCGGAGTGGATCCCCCCGGCCAGCACTGCGAGGACCACCGATCCCATGACACCGGCTGCTCCGTACAGGAGGGGTGCCCGATGGTGGTTCCGGGCACCGGCAGCGGGAACCGCGAGGGCGAGCGCGGCGCCGAGCAGGAGGCCGAAGGCGTGGGTGTCCGTGCCGAAGTAGGCACGGGACGTGTCCTCGCCGGGCCGGTGCAGCAGCGCCATCGCGGTGAGGGACGCGATCACCGCCGCCGGCACGACGGCCACGCGAATTCGGGTACGGGCGCAGGGGCCGGTCATCCGCAGCAGCCCCAGGATCACCAGGGGCCAGGCGAGATAGAACTGCTCCTCCACGCCGAGGGTCCACAGGTGCTGGAAAAGGGGCGGCGGCCCGAAAGAGGCGAAGTAGGAGGCATGGGTGCTGATCTGCCACCAGTTGTTGGTGAAGGTCAGCGCCGACAGCACGTCCCGCCCGGAGGCGTCGATCCGCTCCGGGCGCCACAGCGCCGCCGCGGCGGTCACGGTGACCAGGAGGACGACCAGCGCGGGGAGCAGCCGTCGCGCCCGCCGTACCCAGAACCGCGCGAGGTCGATCCGGCCGGTGCGCTGCCGTTCGGCGCACAGCAGGTCGGTGATCAGCCAGCCGCTGAGTACGAAGAACACGTCGACGCCGAGAAAGCCGCCGGGCAGCCAGGAGGGGGCGATGTGGTAGACGACCACCAGGAGCACGGCCACCGCGCGGACGCCGTCGAGTCCGGGCCGGTACAGGCGTAGGGCCTCAGGCGGCTCAGGGGCGGCGGGGCGCCGCATCATCAGGGTCGCGGAGTCGCTCACGACTGCTCACCTCCCGGCAGAGGCCGGTCCTCGATGAGCGCTTTCCATACGGCGTTCGCCTTCGGTTCCTCGGGGACGACCCGGTTGGGGTCGTGCGGGGCGGGGGCGACCGGCAGGGTGCGGAAGTCGACCTGGCCGGCGTCGAGGCCGTCGAGGGAGCGGGCGAAGGACGTCAGCGACGAGAGGGAACCGAGGCCCTTGTCCGTGCTGATGGCGCTGGTGAGGTCGTCGAGCAGCCGGTAGAGCCGCACGGGGTTCGTCAGCAGGTCGGTGGAGCGTATCTGGCCGATCAGGGCCTTCATGAAGGTCTGCTGGAGCTTGATGCGGCCGAGGTCGCTGCCGTCGCCGATTCCGTGCCGGGTGCGTACGAGCCCGAGGGCCTGTTCGCCGTTCAGGCGCTGAGGGCCCTTGCGAAGGTGGGTGCGGCTGTCGGGGTCGTCGATGTCCTGCGGGACATTCACCCGGACCCCGCCGAGCGTGTTGATCATCTTTTTGAATCCGGTGAAGTCGATCTCCACGACATGGTCGATCCGCAGCCCGGAGAGCTGCTCGACCGTGGCGACCGAGCAGGCCATGCCGCCGACGGAGAAGGCGGAGTTGAACATGACGGATTTCGCGGCCGGTACGACACCGGACCCGGTGGCGCAGGCGGGCCGGTCGATCAGGGTGTCCCGGGGAAGGCTGATCACCGAGGCGCCCCTGCGGCCGTCGGCGAGGTGGACGACCATGGCGGTGTCGGAGCGGGCGCCGCCTTCGTCGCGGCCGTACTCGCTGTTCGCCCCCGACCGGGAGTCCGAGCCGAGCAGCAGCACGTTCACCGCTCCCGGTGCCTGCCGGTCCGGTCGGGATCCGGTGTTCAACTGCCCGTCGACGTCCTGGGAGTCGATGTTGCCGTCGAGGTTCTGGTAGGCGAAGGCGGCGCCGGCCGCCATGAGCGTGACGAAGACGGCCGTCGTCACCAGGAGCCGGCGTTTCCGGTGGCGGGACGGGCGCCGGGAGGCCGGGCGGGCCCTGATGCGTCGCCGGTGTGCCGAGGGGTCCCTGGCGTGCCGGCGCGGCTCACGGACCGGAAGGCGTGGGTCGGTCATGCGCTCTCCCATTCGGACAGCCCGCGAACGTGCTTCGCGGTGGGTGCTGCCGATGGTCGATCGCGCAGGTCTACGGCCTGCCTCCGGCGGCCGTCCGCGGGCGATCGAAACCCGCTCCGTTGTGTATCTGTTCTGTACCGGCGAGAGTTCGCCGCGGGTTACAGGGGCTCGTCAGGGGCCGCGGGCAGGGTGAGAACGGCCTCGGCGCCGCCGTCGGGCGCGTTGCCGAACCGGAGCCGGGCACCGATCACCTCGGCCTGCCCCAGGGCGATGGTCAGCCCCAGACCATGTCCTTTGCCGCGCTCCGGAGCGTGCGTGCGGAAACGCTGGGGGCCGTCGGTCAACAGCTCCTCGGGGTATCCCCGCCCGTGGTCGCGCACGGTCACCGAGGTCGCCGTGACGGCGACCTCCACCGGGGGCCGGCCATGCCGGTGCGCGTTGGCCAGCAGATTGGCGAGGATACGGTTCAACCGACGTGGGTCGGTGCGGACCAGAGTGGCCGTGTGTCCGTCCTCCACCGGGTCCACGCGGACCGGGAAGTCGGCGCGCGCCACGGCCTGTTGGACCAGCAGGCCCAAGGACCAGGCGGCCAGGTCGGGTTCCTCGGCGCCGGTGTCCAGCCGGGAGATCTCCAGCAGATCGTCGGTCAGGGAGCACAGGGCCCGCACCCGCTCGCGCACGTGGTCGGTGATCCGTCCCTCGGGCAGGTTCTCGGCAGCCGTCAGCAGCCCCATCAGGGGCGTACGCAGTTCGTGGGCGACGTCGGCGGTGAACCGCTGCTCCGTCAGCAGGCGGGACTGCAAGGCTGCCGCCATGGTGTCGACGGCGTGCGAGATCTCGTCGATCTCGTCCCGGGGCCGTTCGGGTACGCCGATCCGCGCGTCGAGTTCGCCGTGGCTGATCCGCGTCGCCGTGGCCGCCGCGAGCCGCAGGCGCCGGCTCAGGCGGGAGGCGGTGAAGGCGCCGGCCGGGAGCAGCACCCCGGCGGTCAGCGCCCCGGCCACGGCGATGCTGGCGTCCAGCGCCTCCAGGTCGCGCAGCGTCGGCTCCACGTTCGCGGTCACCGACAGCGTCCGGTCACCGGCCGGGCGGGCCGCCCACATCTGTCGCCCCCGAGGCCCGTCGACCAGTTCGGTGCCGTGATGCCCGCGGCGCACCAGCCCGGCCAGCCCCTCGGGGAGCTCGGCGTCCAGGCGGGCACCCGTCCCGCGTACCTCGCCGGTCCGGGCGTAGACCGATGCGGCCCGGTCAAGATCCGTGCGGACGGCTGACCGGGCCTGCTTCAACTCCCGGTTGTAGGCGTCCACATGCACCCACACGCCCACGCACGCCACCGCGGCGGCCGTCGTGGAGACGACCAGCGTGCCGATGCGCCACCGGAGATTCATCGACGCATCTTGTAGCCGAAGCCACGCACCGTCTCGATGTACCCGCCGCCGATCTTCGCGCGCAGCCGCTGCACATGCAGGTCGACCACCCGGGTGTCGTGGTCCCACTCGTGTTCCCACACCCGCCGCAGCAGAGTGCCCCGATCCAGCACCGTGCCCGCGTGGGCGGCGAACTCCAGCAGCAGACGCAGCTCGGTCGGGGTCAGGGCGACCGGCGCGCCCGCCCGGGTCACCTCCATCCCGTCGGTGTCGATGCACAGATCACCGAACCGCAACAGCCGCTCCGCCCCGGCCTGCTCCGATGCCGGGGACGGTCGCCCGTTCCCCTCGGGGGAGGCCTGGGCCGCGTAGGAGACCCGCCGCAACAGGGACCGGATCCGGGCGACGACGACCGAGCTCTCGCACGGCTTGACGACGTAGTCGTCGGCACCCGACTCCAGACCGGAGACGACATCGAGGGCGTCGCCCCGGGCGGACATCATCAGGATCGGCACGGTGCTCGTCTCCCGGACCCGGCGGCACAGGCCGATCCCGTCGAGTTCAGGCAGCATCACGTCCAGCAGCAGAAGATCGGGCCGGAGCTCGCGGAACAGCTCCAACCCCGTCAGCCCGTCCCCGGCGGAGAACACGGTGAAGCCGTAGCGCTCCAGCGACACCTGGAGCATGTCGCGGATCACCTCGTCGTCCTCCACCAGAAGCAGGCGGGCCTCGACCGGCGTGCCGGAGGTGTGCGACGTCACGACGCCCCCGGCTCGGGAAGGTCGGTCCGGTCGGACCGGGTTGCGTCGCGCAGGGACAGGATCTCTCCGTTCCATCGGTAGCGGCTGACCGTGGTGGTGCGTGTGCCGGGGTCCGACGACGTCACCAGCAGTTCGCTGCCGATCGTGGACGCCGTGGTGCCCAGCGGCAACCACGTCGACAGAACGGGACGGACGTCCGCCGGACCGTTGATCATGTAGACCTCCAGAAGGGTCCGGGAGTCGACGGGATCATCCAGTGCCACCACCGCTTCGGCCTCGCCGTCCCCCGTGAGATCCCGGTTCGCCACCGGCCGCATCCGGGGGCACTCCTCCCTCGCCGCACCGGCACAGGCGCCCGCGGCACTGCGGAAGTAGGAGGACAGATTGGTGTCCGCCGCCACCAGATTCCAGGCATCGGCGCGGCTCACGGGCGTCGAGACCCGCACGCCGACGATCGGCGCGTACCGGTCCTCGTACGGCGCGTTCTGGCCGCGCGTGACGGGCGGGGTGTAGCCGGGCCACAGCGGCTTGGGTTTCGCCGGGGGTGTCAATGACGCGGCCGGGCCGTCGTCCACCGTGCCCTTCCCGCCCGCGCACGAACACAGGGCCAGTGCTCCCGCCACAGCGGCGACGACGGCACACCAACTGCGCGCACGCCCGAAGCGCTGCTCTGCTGACGACATCCCGGGTATCACGACGAGCTTGTACACCTCACTCCGCGAGCGTACCAACAGCACCAGAGCACACTCCGGCCCGGAGTTGAGTCCTCGTGTGGGGAGATCACCGTCGAGGACGTCCGGACGTACGTGTCCGAGCACCGGGCCCGCTACAAGCTGCCCCGGCGCCTGACCGTCGTGCCCGTCGTCCCCCGCAACGCGTCCGGATAGCCGGACAAGGTGGTGAGCCGTCAGCTGGTGGTCCAGGACAGCGGAACCCATGGTTGCTGACTCCTGCACGACCGACGCTGACAGCTTGCTGACCCTCACCGGTGAGGAATACCGCGGACCTGCACTGGTGTGCGCAGGGTCCGCTATGTTCTGGAGCTGGATCGGGGGGCCGCAGCAGGAGATCGAGCAGCCGCGCCGGGACTGGATGGAGGGGACGCGGTTCGGGGAGGTGAAGGGGTACGACGGTGCCCCACTGGCTGCTCCGGAACTGCCGCCTGTGCCGTTGAAGCCGCGAGGCAGAATGCGCTGACCTGTGGCGGCTGTGGTCCAGCCCGATTTCGGGGCACTGTCGCGCCGCCGCGAGCGCCGCCGCCTGGGACCGGTTGCTGCTTGAGGGGCTGCGGACCGACCCCGTCGGCACGCGGCCCGGACGACGACTCGGTGCGGCCGGCCGGCCACAGCAGATATGTGGCAGGTACCGTCAGGCCCCGGCGTCGCCCCGGTCGGCCAGGAGGCCCAGCAGGATGATGTCGAGCGCGCCGGCGATGCGCTGGTGGAGGTCGAAGGGGGGCGGTTCCTCGCGGACCCAGCGCAGGATCGTCGAGAAGTAGCAGGCGGCCAGCAGTTGGCCGACCTGGTCGCAGTCGGAGCCTGCCCTGATTTCCCCGCGTCGCCGTCCCTCGTCGACGATCCTGCCGAGTTCCCTTTCCAGCGACGGGTCGTGCAGGAGGTTTCCGTAGCGCGCTGATGCGTCCATCAGGACGGTGGTCTCGGCGCGCGAGGCGACGTTGAGGTCGCTCATCTCCTTCAGATAGCGCCGCAGTCGGTCGCCGACCGGCAGGTCCTCGGCGTGCTCCGCGCCGAGGATCTCGGCGACACGGGCACGGCGGCGGACTCCCCATTCCTCGAGGAACCCCACCTTCTGTGCGAAGTGGTTGAAGACAGTCGCCCGGGCGACATCGGCGGACTCGGCGATCTGCTCCATGGTGGTCGCCTCGTATCCCTGGACGACGAAGAGGCGGATCGCCGTCTCGTACAGCTCGTCGTGCAGCTTGCGGCGTCTGCGCTCCTGGCGTCCGACGGCCCTACCGCCTTCGGCTGCCCCGTCCCCGGTTTTCATGGCCCTCAGTACAACACAGGGCCGCACACCTCTTGACCCCTCCCTGGCGACTACCTAGATTCCTCTCCACTGCTGGACTTCAGTCCAACAATGGATGCAAGTCTCGCGCTGTTGATCGCGCTGGACGCTGACAAGGAGGCAACGTGGCTTCCGTGACATCCCGGACAGGCTGCGTCGATCTCGGACACGGCTGTCACGCCTGGATCGCGGGCGATGTCGGATGGGGCATGAGCAACGCCGGGTTGATCACCGGACGGGGTGAGTCACTGCTCGTCGACACCCTCTACGACCTGCCGTTGACCAAGACCATGCTCGACGCGCTCGCACCGCTGACGGCGGGCGCGCCGATCTCCACCGTGGCGAACACCCATGGCAACGGCGATCACTGGTTCGGCAACCAGCTCGTCGCCCATGCCGAGATCATCGCGGCGCGCGGGTCCCTGACGGACATGCGTCAGGTCGGCCCGGCCGAGATGCGGGCGCTGACCGGCATGGACAGTCCCGCCGGACGCTTCGCCCGCCGCATCTTCGGCCGCTTCGACCACACCGGCATCGACCCCGTTCTGCCCAACCGGGTCTTCGACGGCGAGACCGTCCTGGACGTCGGCGGCACCGAGGTCTGCCTCATCGACGTGGGCCCCGCGCACAGCGCCGGGGACACGATCGTGCACGTGCCGCATGCCCGGATCGTCTACACCGGCGACATCGTCTTCGCCGGGGCGGCCCCGGTCGTCTGGCACGGCCCCTTCGCCCGCTGGCTCTCCGCCTGTGACCTGCTGCTCGCCCTCGACGCCGACATCGTCGTACCCGGCCACGGCCCCGTCACCACGAAGCAGGCCGTCCACCGGATCCGTGACTACCTCGAGTACGTCCATGAGCAGGCCGCCACCCGGTTCGCCGCCGGTATGCCGGCCATGGACGCGGCGCACGACATTCCCCTCGGCCGCTTCGCCGACCTGGACGAGAGCGAACGCCTCGCCGTCAACGTGCACACCGTCTACCGGGAGCTCGACCCCTCACTACCCCCGCTCGACGGTCCCGGGCTGTTCGGTTGCATGGCCGAGCTCTGCCCCCGCGTCTGACGAAGCTCCCCGCACCAACAGTCCCCTTCGTTCCGCGGGCCGTACGTCCCGCCGCCCCTCCAAGGAGGAGACATGGTCTCCACCCCCGCCTACGACCCACCGGCCGCCTCGTCCGACACCGCACCAGCCACAGCGGCACGGCACACCGGCACGATCATCGCCGGCTGTCTGGCCGTCTGTCTGGCTCAGATCGGGCTCGTGCTGCCCGCCGCGATCAACGGCGTCATGCAGCGCACACTACAGGCGTCCGGCTCCGAACTGACCTGGATCAGCGACGCCTTCCTGGTGCCCGCCGCCGTCCTCGCCCTGACCTTCGGTGTCGTGGGCGACCTGTACGGCCGCAAGAAGCTGGTCGTGGGCGCGTCGTTGCTGGCCGCCCTCGGCTACCTGGTCTCCGCCGCCTCCGACACCCCCGCTCAGCTGATCACCGGACAGGCGATCTCCGGCGTCGGAGCCGCCGCGCTCTTCCCCGCCTCCCTGTCGATGATCACCGCCATCACCACCACGCCGGCCGCACGGGCCAAGGGGCTGGCCTCCTGGACCACGGCCCTGTCGCTCGGTGCCCTCATCGCCCCGCTTCTGTCCGGCAGCATCGTCGAACACGCCTCATTCCAGTGGGCGTTCGGCATGACCGGAATGGTCGCCGTCGTCACCGCCGTGGCGGCCTGGCTGCTGGCCACCGAGTCCAGTGCCCCCGAGGGCCGCTCGCTCGACTGGCTGGGGCAGATCACCATCGCCCTGGCTATGCTCAGCTTGCTGTACGGCATCATCCAGGGCCCCTCCGTCGGCTGGGGCTCGGGGCCCATTGTGCTGTCGTTCATCGCCTTCGTCGTCTTCCTCGCCGCGTTCGTGGCGGTGGAGCACCGCAGCGCGGCTCCGATGCTGAGGCTGGAGCTCTTCCGCATCCCGGCCTTCGCCGCCTCGGCCGCGATGGCAGTGATCGGCATGTTCGGCTTCCTCGGCGGCGCGTACGACCTGAGCATCCGCCTGGGCGTCATCCAGCACCAGAGCCCTCTCCAGGCCGCTGTGCCCTTCCTGATCATTCAGGGCATCACACCGTTCATCTGGCCCCTGCTGGTGCGCCTGCTGCACCGCGTCGGCCCCGGCCCCATGCTCGTCACTGGCTTCGTTTCGCTGGCCGTCGCCCAGATGTGGCTGCGGGCAGTGCCGGTCCATGAAACCGGCCTGGTGCCGCTGCTCGGACCGCTGGTGCTCAACGGTGTCGGCTTCGGCCTGGTCGTCGCCGCGATCACCGCCGCCGCCGTCAACGTCGTACCGCACAGCCTGACCGGCATGGCCGGCGCCACCACCAGCCTGGTTCGCGACCTCGGCCAGACCCTCGGCCCGGCCGTCGTCGGCGCGGTCGCCCTTGGCATGGCCGCGAGCCAGCTCACCGGCGGCCTCGCGGGCGCCGGACTCACCCCGAAGGAGCACGGCATCGCCACCGCCGTCCTGAACGAGGGCGGCCCGCTGGCCCTGCACACCGCCGACCTCGGCCCGCTCAGCGCCAAGCTCGCCCCGTTCACCACGGACGCCCTGGCCCACGGCTACAACAACGGACTGCTGCTCACTGCGGGCGCCTGCGTCGTCGCCGCCGTGATCGCCGCCGCTTTCGTCGGCCGCCGGCCCGGTGGCACCGCGCCGGTCGAGGCGGCGGAGAGTGCGGCGTGAAGTTCGCGACCTACATCCACGCCGGGAAACGGCAGTCGGGAGTCATCGCCGACGACCGGGCCCACCCCTTCGAACGCCCCGTCGACCTGCTGGCCCTCATCATGGAGGGCAAGGATTCCCTGTGCAGGGCCGGAGAACGCGCCCTTACCGGCTCCCTGCCGGTGCCCCTGGCAGACGTACGGCTGCTACCGCCGCTTCAACCGCCCACCGTTCGTGACTACATGACCTTCGAGAGCCATGTCGCGGGCGTGGCGCGCGGGTACGGCGACACGGTCCCCGACGAGTGGTACGCCGCGCCCGCGTTCTACTTCACCAACCCGTACGCGGTCATCGGCGCCCACGACGACGTACCCATGCCGCCCGGCTGCCTCCGCTTCGACTTCGAACTCGAAGTCGCCGCCGTCATCGGAAAGGCCGGCCGGGACCTCACCCCCGAGCAGGCACACGAGCACATCATCGGCTACACGATCCTCAACGACTGGTCGGCCCGCGACCTCCAGGGCCGCGAGATGAAGGTCAAACTCGGCCCGGCCAAGGGCAAGGACACCGCCACCACCCTCGGCCCGTGGCTGGTCACCGCCGATGAACTCGAACCCCACCGCAACACGGAGGGGTTCCTGGACCTTGCCCTGAGCGTCGCCGTCAACGGCGAGACGGTCGGACGGGACCGACTGGCCAACATGGCCTGGACGTTCGAGGAGATGGCGGCTTACGCCTCCCGCGGCACCTGGATCCGCCCCGGCGACGTCCTGGGCTCAGGCACGTGCGGCAACGGCGGTTGCCTGGCCGAACTCTGGGGCCGCAACGGCGACTTGCGGCCACCACCGCTCACCCCCGGGGACACCGTCACGATGGCGGTCGAGGGCATCGGCACCCTCAAGAACACCGTCACCGAGGGCGTCCCGCCGATACCTCTGCCACCTGCCCGCCTCAGGCAATGAACCCTGGGCCCTGGGCGGCCCTGCTCGTCGGCTCGGGCCTCTCCGGCGCTCACCTGGCCGGGACGCGCATGTCCGTCCACGGCGCCTGCCCCGAACAGGATAAGGATGAGCGGTACCCGCTCATCGCTGACAAGCATCCCAAGCCTCGCGGAGGAGAGGATCTTCTGTCCGCTCGGGATGAACGACACCTCCTGCGGTCTGCCTCCCAAGGAGCCGCGCCGGGTGCCCGTCGTCATGACCGGCACCTCGTCGGGGCCGCCTCGACGGCCACGGCCACCATGGAGAGTCTGCACGAGGTCGCCTCAGGACCCGCGAACCGTGTCCGTCACCCGGGCGAGCAGCGTCTTCAGTTGAGCGGCGTCGTCCGGGCCCAAGGCGTCGGTGACCGTCTGCTCGATCCGGGTGATCACGGTGTCGGCCGCCCGCAGGGCCTCGCGGCCCGTGTCTGTGAGGTGGAGCTCCTGTACATGGCGGTGGCGCGGGTGGGCGTGACGCTCCACCTGGCCCCGGTTCTCCAGGCGGGCGACCAGGGACGCCACCGCCTGAGGAGTGACGTTCAGGCGGCGGGCCGGCTCCGCTCCGGTCAGGCCGGGCTCGGCGTAGATGAGCACCAGCAACTGGTAGTGCGCCACCCCCATCCCCAAAGAGCGCAGTTGCTGCTCCTTGAGCCCTTGCACGACCACCTCGGTCCGGCGCAGCGCCCGGATGACCCGGTCCTGCGCGTCGGCGGCCACTGGTTTGTCGGGCGCCTCCTCCGGGATCGGCGCCGCCTACGCCCGCCCGACCACGACCTCGTCCTGGTGGCCCGGAGCTGGTGGTATCCCGTCCTTGTGGTGGGGAATCTGCGGTTGTCCAGCAGCGCTCCGGTCGTGGTGACCACCGCGGCTGCATGGACGTCGTTGTGGGTGTCCACCCCGAGCACCACCTCCTCGCTGGGGTCAGTTGTGCCGCGGTGACGTGGATGGGTGTGCTGGGTCATGCTGGTCACGGTCGACTGTCTCCTGAACGCTCGGGGAACACCGGCCGACGCCGGGCCGAGTGCGGCGGTCACGACTGTGACGGTGCCTGTCGCGAAGGCCCCTATCGGGACACGCCCAGCGGTCCGGTGGCAGCATGCGCCGCCCCAGATAGAGGTCGGCAGATCAAACGCAAGGCACAAAGGCCAGTCGTACCGAGGGCCAGACCACCACCCGCGGCGGCACCCTCACATCCTCACAGTGGTATCTCGACAGCGAGGTGTCGATAGGAGACGGGCGTCGTGGCCAGGGCGCCGGCGTCTGTGGACGTGGCCGCTCGGGAGAGGGGCGCTCCAAGACCGCCCAGAGGAGCGGTTCCGACGCCGACAGCGGTTGCGGCAGTGAGGAAGCTCCGCCTGGGCAGCCGGGGGTGTCAGATGTCACCGATCGGCCCCTTTTTGGTGGGTGGGGTGGTAGGCGTGTAGGAAGCCGCACATGCCCAGGGTCTGCCAGGACGGTCGGGCGATGCGCGAGAGCTCGGCGTCGAACAAGTGGCGGAAGTCGCCGCGCCGCAGCGCGTCGATCTGCCGCAGTGCCGTGTGCGCGGCGGCCAGCGCGCCGTCGTTGACCGTCTTCTCCCAGGTGTCCAGGTGGGGCTGGACAAGCCGTGCCGCCGCCGCGCAGAAGTTTTCGTACGCCGAGCGGTTTCCTCGCCGCCACTGCCGCTTCAGCTCGGTGAACCCTTCGACGGCCAGATCCCTGCGTGCCCGCGCGCGCTCGTGGCTGGGGTTGCCGTCGGCGTCGAGGAGCGAGGACGCGTCCGGGTAGGTCTCGGGGGAGAGGTACTCGGGCGGGAACGTCATGACCGCGTCGCCTGCCTCGGGGAGGCCGCTGTTCTGCATGACGACGATCACGCGGAGGTCCTCGTCGTTGACGGCGCGGTGGATCGTGCCGGGGGTGAACCAGACGACGTCTCCGGGGTGCAGTTCGGTCGTCGTGTGCCCTTGGTCGTTGAGGGTTTCCAGTCGGCCGCGGCCACTGACGACGACGTAGCACTCCGAGCAGGTGAGGTGCATGTGGGGCGAGCCGCCGTGTTCGTCGTCCGCCGCGGGCCAGGGATACACCTGGAGCTGGCTGAGTCCCACGGCTCCGGGGAAGCCGGGCACGGAGGTCACAGCGCGAACTCCCCTGCGATCACTTCGACTTCGCGGCGGTCCATCCTGCGGTCGAGGAACACGAAGCGGTGGCTCAGGGACAGGGTCTCACCAGGTTCCAACTTGATCTCCGTGTCGAAGGCGGGGGAGGGGTTGAGGCAGGCGAAGGCGCTGCTGCGGGCGAACCACGTCAGCGGGGTGGCGGCGCTGGTGGTGCCGGCGTAGGCGAGGACCGTGGCGCCGCCGTCGATCTCGTCGTGCTCGCCGGTGATGGCCACCCAGGCACCCCGCGTGCCCATCACGGCGTCGCCTTCCTCGCCCCCTTCGGCGATGACGTCCGCACCGGTCCAGGCCCGGGGCCCGCGCCAGAACAGCCCCGTGTAGCCGGCGTTGGGGCGGCCGTGGGTGGTGGGGCTGCCCATCTCCAGCGGCTCGTGGTGCACGTTGGTCAGGGCGGTGGTGAAGTCCAGCGCCCAGATACCCTCGTCGGCGTCGGCGCTGTGGAAGCGCAGGGTGCGGGTCTCGTCGATCCACACCTCGTCGCTGGAGGCGAACCAGTCCAGGCCCTGGACGACCGACACCTCGCTGCCGCCGTTGTCCTGCCGCTCGAAGGCGCGGTGCACCTGCTGGCCGTGGTTCTCCCGCCAGACGTAGCCGTGGCCGGGCGCGCCCTGTTCGAAAGTGGGCCCGCCCCAGAAGTTGTCGCCGGACAGATGCGACCAGGTCATCTGCAGGCCCTTGTGCCAGCGGTGGTCCCAGGGCCGATAGACACCCACGGGCGCGCCGGAGATGGTCTTCAGCGGATAGAGGTAGGGCTTGGGGGATTCCTCGAGCAGGGTGTCCGGCCGGTACACGTACGTGGCGAGGTCGGTGCCGGCGGCCGACACCACGAACTGGGTCCCGGCGTCGTCGTAGTCGATCGTGAAGTGAGTGTCAGACACCGGTCTTCTCCTTGGCGGCGTTGTCTCTGGCGGCGCCGGGGCGACCGCTCATGGAGTGGTAGAAGGGGTTGGCCGGGGTGATCATGTCCGGGGTGACGGGGCGTCCGGTCGTCGCCGACTCGTACAGGGACGCGATGAAGGCCAGGACACGGCGGCCGTCGTCGCCACTGGCCTCGGGGCGTTCCCCGGCGCGCAGCGACCGCAGCAGCGCGCGCAACTGCGCGGCGTGCGAACTGGCTTCGTCGTCGAGCGGTGCTCCCAGCTCCGTGGCCGTGGCGTCGGCCCGATGGGGTGCGGGGGTCCACGTCCAGTGGGAGTTGTCGTAGCCGTAGAGGTGGGACAGCTCGACCGTGGCCTCGGGGAAGTCGAAGCGCAGGTAACTGGTCTCGCGGGGGGAGAGGAGGCTGTTGACCATGGAGACCATGGCGCCACCGGCGAAGCGGACCATCGCCATGGAGACGTCCTCGGTCTCCACGTCGCGGGCCAACGTGCCCATGGCGGCGCGGACTTCGGTCCATTCGCCCATCAGGGACAGCATGAGGTCCATCTGGTGGATGCCGTGGCCCATGGTGGGGCCGCCGCCCTCGGTCTCCCATTTGCCGCGCCAGGGGACCTCGAAGTAGGCGTCGTCCCGGTACCACAGGGTGTGGCAGACGCCGACCAGGGGAGTGCCGAGGCGGCCGGTGCGGATGTGTTCGCGCAGGGCTCGGGCGGCGGACCCGAAGCGGTGCTGGAAGACGTAGGAGACGTACGGGCCGCCCTCGCGCTCGTGGGCGGCGATGGCGTCGTACTCGGCCACCGAGAGGGTGGGGGGCTTCTCGCACCACACCCACACACCGGCGTCCAGACAGGCGGTGATGGCCGCGCCGTGGGCGATCGGGGGCGTGCAGACGACGGCCAGGTCGGGGCGCTGCTCCTGGAGCATCCGATCGAGGCTGGTGTAGGCGGCGGGGACGTTCCAGCGGGCGGCGAAGGCCTCGGCGCGCTGCTGGTCGACGTCGACGACCGCGACGACGGTGGCCTCGCCGCTCTGGGCCTGGACGGCGGGCATGTGGCAGCCGTCGGCGATGTTTCCGGCGCCGACGATCGCCACCCTCACGGGCTGGCTGTACTCGGTCATGTGGCTCTTTCGTGAAAGCTCGGGCGGTGCCGTGGGCGCGACACCGGGTCTGGGAACCGCTGACGAAGAAGGTCGGTTCGACCCGCCCGGCCCAGGGCGTGCACGCGTGGTCGTGCGGTCGAAGAGGGAACGGCACTGATCGGATGACCCCGGCGCTCGCCGTGTGACGCGGCGGCAGCCTGAACGTAGTGAACGATCACCTTTGGGGTCAAGAGGTGGTGCAGTGATCGTTCACATTCCATGGTGGATCGCGTCGTGCGGGCACCCGACAGCGGACCCGTCGAGGGGCGCCTAGCGGGGGGCCGGGCCGCTCGACTCTCGCGGAACGATGTGGAACAGCTCGGCGACGTCGGCCACCGGCGCGGGCTCCCCGCGCAGGAGGGCGAGCAGCGACAGCATCGCCCGGCGGCCGACCTCTTCCTTGTCCATGTGCACCGTCGAGATGGTCGGCGAGAAGTACCGGGTGAACTCCTCGTCGTCCCAGCCGAAGACGCTCATGTCCTGGGGCACGCGCGTGCCGCGGTCCTGGAAGCCGCGGATCACGCCCATGGCGACGTAGTCGTTGGCGGCGAGTACGGCCGTCACGCCGGAGTCGGCGGGCAGGTCCCGGGCGGCCTCGTATCCGGAGCGCACGGACCAGTCCCCGTCGACGACGCCGTAGGACTCAAGGCGCAGTCGCTCGATCGCCTCCACGTAGACCGCCCGGCGGTTGCGCGCGGAGGCCCACTCCTGCGAGCCGGCGACGTGGAGGAACCGGCGATGCCCCTGGTCGGCGAGGTGACGCAGGATCTGCTCGGCGGGCCGGCCGTCGGCCAGCCGTCCCCGGGCGTGCAGATCGTCGTCGTACTCGCCCAGCACCACGACGGGCCGCTGCCCGGCGTCCGGCCCGCCGGTGAGCTTCCCCAGCGGCACCAGTGACAGCACGCCGTCCGCCTGCCGGGTGTCCAGCAGGGACAGCACGCTCCGCGCACGCCGCGACTCCCCGCCCTGCAGGCCGATGACGTCCGTCAGGTAGCCGGCCTCGTGCGCGGCGGCCGAAGCGCCCCTCAACAGGGGGATCGGAACGAAGCCGCTCAGTTCGGGCAGCACGATCGTGATCCGGTGGGACCGCCGGGTGCGCATCGAGCGCGCAACGAGGTTGGGTCGATAGTCCAGCTCGGCCACGGCCCGCTCGATCCTCGCCCGTGTCGTCGGCCGCATGCCGCTGTCGTTCTTCAGGTACCGGGAAACGGTCTGATGCGACACCCCGGCCCGCTCGGCTACCTCCCAGATGGTCGCCCGCTTCCCCTGCGAGCCGGCTGTCCTGGTGGCGGCCCGGGCGGCCTTCCTCGCGCGCAGGGGGCGTCCCGCCTGCTCGCACAGGAACTCCAGCAGCTCCGCACCGGACGCCTCCGCGGGCAGGCCGTAGGCAGCGGCGAAGGGCCCGACCCGCGCCGCCAGGTCGTCGACACGCACCAGGTCACGGGAGACTGCTTCGGCGAGGACCGTGCCCACGCGGGCGGCGTCGGCACGGGCGTCGAGCAGGTCGACGACGGTGCGCGGCACCGTGGTGACGGGCAGACCGTCGACGACGGTGATGTCGTCGGCATCCATGCGCGCGCGGTGCAGCACGACGGTCTCGTCACGAGTGGTACGGCGTGACGAGACCGTCAGCTCCACAGGATCGGTGGGCCGGCCGCCCAGGCCGTGCACCGCACACGCGGAGGCGTGGGAGACGACGCCCGCCCCGGGGCCCTCGATGTCGCGGTCCCGCGCCGGCGTCCTGGGATCCAGCCGCAGCCACGCGACCTTGATCCCGAGGTGCTCCGGCGGGGGAGAGGCGAGGATGCGGTACACGCCGTGGCCGACGCTCTCCAGCAGCCCGGCCCGCTCCAGCCTCAGGAGCTGCACGCCCTGCACGGCGTCCAGCTTCGCCTGGGCGGTGGTCACCAGGCCCCACTGGTCGGCGGCCCGCGCCTCCAGCACCTTCAACACGTCGGCCCGACTCATCCAGCAATCATTACAGAGGCGTCGTGCATCGAATATTTCATTGCGCGAGGGCCTGCGACTATTTCAGTGCGCGAGGGCCTGCGACCCGCCGCCGAGACGGCAGAAGGGCGTGCGACCCCCCTGTGACGGACGAGGAAGCGTGACGCCCTCCCTACCGGATGCCCCCGCCACGCAGGGGCCGCCGGCTACCTCGGCTGGAATTCCCAGACGGTGCTCGCGTCCTGCGTTCCCGTGTTCCACTTCGCCTCACCCGCGGAGTTCCCGTACAGGAACGCCCTTCCCGTGAGGGTGTTCCTGACGCGGAGCCCGCCTGCCCCGACGCCTTCCAGGTTCCAGAGCGAGGCGTCCGAAACAGCGCCGGTGTTCCAGATGACGTTGTTGTCGGTGGCGCTGGTCTCCAGATAGAAGCGTCCCGTTCGCACGTTCCTGATGGTCCAGGATCCGGAGGAGTCCTTGGCGACGATCCAGTCCTGGTCGTCGTAGGTGGTCGCGGCCGCGACGATGACCGCACCGTTCGCGTCGGTGTCGAGGTACTCGCCCGAGGACGTGTTCCTCAGCTTGTACCGCGCGCCGCTGACGAGGTAGGCGACCCGCACGCACTCGCCGGCCGCCAGGGCGACGACGGTGTCCCCGGACACCGTGCTGTACGTCTTGGTGCCGGACTTCACCCAGGTGTCGTTCGCGTCGTACCGGCCGGTTTCGACGGACCGTACGACGCCGATGGTTCCCGGCAGGGTGAACGTGGCCTGGGTCGTGGTGGCGAAAGCGAATTCGGCCGCACCACGCCTGACGCCGAATGCCTGCGCACCGCTCGATGTCGTAAACGTGATGTTGACGCCGCCCACGGGCTTGGTGGTCGTGGTGCTGGCCGTCGCGTTCCGGTTGAAGGTCTGCAGGTCGGTTCCGCCGCGTTCCACAGGAGACTTGCCGGCGAGGTCCCGGTGGATCTTGTTCAGCACGTGGTTGAGTCGGGCGACCTTGTCCGAGATGGCCTTGCGGGTGACCACCTTGGTGGTGGGGTTGAAGTTGTACAGGCCGTAGTTGCTGCTGCCCGTGCTGGAGTCCGGGTCCAGGGCGGCGTACAGATTGTGGGCGCTGTTGCCGGCGATGGCGTTGAACTTCTCGACGTCCGCCGCCGCGGTCCCTCCGAAGTTCTCCATGATCATGGGGAAGTTCTTCCCTTGGGCCCAGACGGCGTCCTGCCCGTAGTTGTAGATCGTGTCGAGGCCCGTGGTGTACGGGTCCTTTCCGAAGAAGTCGATGGTCGCCGTTCCCTGGGCCCGGAGGGCCTCGTTCTCGGCGACCGGCACCGTGTCCCCGCTGCCGGCGATGTTGGTCCGGGTATAGACCGAGTAGTCCGACTGCTTGATCACCTGTCCCAGCTGGGTCAGGTAGTCCAGCAGCACGTCCTTGCGGAACTTCGTCGCGTCGGTGTATCCGCCGCTGTTCCAGCGGGCGGTGCTGTAGGTGCTGTAGCTCCGGTCGATGGACTGGCCGCCCTGCTGTTTCGACACGTTCGGTTCGTTCAGCACCTGGATGCCCACGACGGTGTGCGCGGTGTCGGCGGACGCGAGGTGGCTCATGAGTCGGCCGAGTACGAACTTCTCCCTGGCGAGCAGGTTCGGATCGGTCTTGTCCAGGAGGGGGTTGCCGTTCAGGGTCAGCCTGGTGCCGTCGGATCGCACCACGAACTGGTGGTCGTTCATCACGTAGTCCGGCATCCGGTCCGGCATGGACGAACCGGTCGATTCGTGGCTGAACCACAGGAGTTCCAGCTTGAGGCCGTACTCCTTGCACCAGGCCAGGTACTTGTCGAGGTCGGTCCAGTCGAAGGTGTCCTTCGAGGGCTCGATCTGCGACCACCAGATCGGGATGTTCACCACGTTGAACCCGTCGTCGCGGATCATCCCGAGCACCGGCTTCAACTGGGCGTCCGTCCAGCCGAACGTGTACTTGTGCTTCTCGTACCGGAACTGGACGCCGCTGTGGTAGAAGGGCTTCCCGTCGACCATGAGGGTGATCTTGTCGTAGGTGGACCTCGACGTGTCGACGTAGGACACCACACTGCCGGCCGCGGCGGCCCGCGGGAGGCCGCCGACGAGGTTCAGCGCCATGCCCCCGAGGGCTGCCGCCCCGCTCGTGGCGAGGAATCGACGGCGCGACCAAGGGCCGGTGTTCGACTTCATTGCACTACCTCCGTGTCAGGTGAACGTGTGCCGGATAGTGAACGATCACGATTAGGGGCTTCGATGGCGCCCGTCAGGAACCTTCGAGGCAGGGGTGTCGGGCGCAGCGCGATCAAGTCGACAGGCGACGGCGCGGCCCTGGCGATCAGCGGTTGACTGAAGCCGGGTGGCGCACATAAGACTGGCTGAGACGCTTGTGTGTCAATGGTGTGAACGAGATGAGTTCCGCGGCGTCCCTCGCAGGTCGGCTCGGCTCGAAGGGCTGACGGCGCAGCGGGGTGAACGAGCGCGCGCAGACATCTTGACCGTCATGGTGAACGATCACTATCTTGCCCGTGCAGTCGTCGGAACCTCATCTTCCCGGTGGTTCGTGGCTTTCTGTGGCGCCTTCGGGCTGACGCCACGGCCTGGGACCTCTCTCCCCGCCGGGCACAGGTCGGCATCACCAGAGATCAAGGGAGATCATGTGTATACGGTCATGCGCAGATGGGGCATACGGCCCCGAAGATGGGCCGGCCCCCTGGTCGCCGGGTTCCTGGTGGTCCCGGCCCTCCTCGTCCCTCCGGCCGCCTCGGCCGCCGAAACCCCGGGTGCGACGCTGATCAACGAGACGTTCGACGCTCAGACGGACCCGGCGAACTTCGGTTTCCCGACCGGGGCCGCCATCGGCAACGGCGTACTGACCATCACGAAGGGCATGCCCAATTACTCGACGTCCGTGCGGCCCTTCGCGTCGTCCGTCACGCAGGAGAAGACGCTCGATCTGCGCTTCGACTGGAAGACGGACATCGCCAGTACCGGGATGAAGACCGGCCTGGAACTGCGTGACAACGCCGGACACCTCGTCTTCGGGCTGGCCGCGACGGCGGCGGAACTCCGCTACGCCGTGACCGGCCTCGACTCGGACTCCACCGCCGCCCCGGACACGCTCAATCCCACCTGGACCAGAATCGGCTTCGACCGGTCCAAGTGGTACACGGTCGATCTGCACATGGACTTCACCCTCCGCAAGGTCCAGTACACGATCACCAGCAAGGAGTCAGCGCCGGTCGTCCTGGCTTCCGCCACGGGCAGCATCACGGGGACCGGCCTGGCGAAGCTCGTCGCCTGCAACTACTACGGAACCGGCGTGCAGTCGATCGACAACTTCCGGCTGACCCGCCCCGCGAACTCCGCCTACGGAAGCCTCGCCGGCTCCTCCGTCTACGCCTTCGGGGACAGCATCGTCTACGGGCACAAGTACTCCCGCGGCTTCATGAACTTCCTCGCCGAACGGGAAGGCATGACGCTGACGAAGTACGCGGTGAACGGCGCGACCGTGGGGCCGACCAGCAACCAGATCCTCACCCAGGTGCAGAACGCCAACGCACAGGCGCCCGACTACGTCGTCTTCGACGGCGGCACGAACGACGCCATCCAGATCCACGACAACCACACCTACACGGTCGGCACCGTCAGCGCCTCCCAGGACCCCGCCACGTTCGACACCGGCACGTACGCCGGATCGCTCGAGACCACCATCCGCACGATGCGGCAGAAGTGGCCGTCCGCCCAGCTGGTGTACGTGGCCGCCCACAAGATGGGCTCGCGGGACTGGGACACCCAGCTCGCCCTGCGCGAGGTGTACCTGCAGGCAGCCCAGAAGTGGGGCGTGGCGGTGGCCGACGTCTTCGCGGACACCTCCCTCGACACACGCGTCGACGCGCAGCGGGTGGCGTACACGTTCGACGACCTCGTCAACACCTTCCCGGGCAGTGGCGGCACCGGTACGCACCCGAACATCGCCGGCATCAACTCCTTCTTCCTGCCGGTCGTCACATCGGCACTGTCCCAGCTCGCCGACACGACCACGCTCAAGGCGCGGCACTCGGGCAAGTGCGCCGATGTGGCCGGCTCTTCGACCGCCGCCGGAGCCGAGGTGCAGCAGTGGAGCTGCTCGGGCGGCGACAGCCAGAAATGGCAGCTGCACTCCGTCGGCGGGGGCTACTACCAGATCCTCAACGGCAACTCCGGCCGGTGCCTGGACGTGACCGGCTCCTCCACGGCCGACCAGGCCGGGATCGTCCAGCAGACCTGCGACGGCCGCACCAGCCAGCAGTGGCGGCTGAGCGACACCGGTACCGGCTACTTCGAGATCGTCGCCCGTCACTCCGGGAAATGCCTCGACGTGGAGTCGGCCTTCACCGCGGATGGCACTCGCCTGCTCCAGTACACCTGCTGGGACAGCGAGTTGCACAAGAACCAGCACTGGAGTCTCCAGCTGTGACACACGGGATCCGTACCGCCGGGCGATCACCGGAACAGCGGTGCTCGCCCCGGCGGGACGGGAGAGTGCCGGCAAGACGACCGGAGCCCAGGAAAAAGGCTGCCTCGGCCTGCCCGGCACTAGAGTACTGGGCATGCGGGGCGGAGAGAGGCGGCGGGGGCAGACTGTGAACACAGAGAAGATGCCGGAGCGATCTGATCCGGACGCGCAGCCGTCGAATCCTCCGAACAGGAAGCGTCCCACCATCCTCGACGTCGCGGCGCACGCGGGTGTGTCGCATCAGACCGTCTCCCGCTTCCTGCGGGGCAACGGCGGGATGAAGCCGCAGACGGTGGCCCGCATCGAGCAGGCGGTCGCCGAGCTGGACTACCGGCCCAATCTGGTGGCGCGGTCGATGCGCACCCGCAAGTCGAACCGCATCACCGTGGTCCTGCCGATCATGACGACCTTCGTGCCCTCGCAGATCCTGCGCGGAGCGTCCGCGGAGGCACAGGCGGCCGGTTACATGCTGGACATCGTCGGTCTGGAAGGCGACGAACAAGTCCGGGGAGACCGCGTCCGTGCCCTGCTCGACTCCGGTCAGGCCGATGGAGTGCTGACCTTCACGCCCATCGGCGATGTCCAGAAACTCGGGCTCGAGCACACGCCCACCGTGGTCATCGGCGAGTACGACGACCAGATGCGCTCCCACGGCATCACGGCTGACGGTGAACCGGCCGCCAAGATCATCGACTATCTCGCCTCCATAGGCCACCGGCGCTTCGTCCACGTCGCCGGCAGCACGGACTGGATGTCGGCACGCAAGCGACGCGAGGTCTACCTGCGGACCATCGCCGAGCGCGGCCTGGAGAACTACGCCGTCATCGACGGCGACTGGTCCGTGCGGTCCGGATACGACGCGGCCCAGAGCCTGTCGGCGGATTCCGGCGTCACCGCGGTTCTCGCCGCGAACGACGACGTCGCCATGGGCGTGATCCGCGGGTTCCAGGACCGCGGCTGGCGTGTCCCGGACGATGTGAGTGTCTTCGGCTGGGACAACCACGAGTTCACCGCGTACTTCAACCCGTCCATCTCCACCGTGGACCTCGACCGCGAAGCCATGGGCCGGCAGGCCATGAAGGCCCTGCTCGCCCGCATCCGCCAGGAGGCGGAGCCAGAACTCCACATCGACCTCAACTCCCGCTTGGTGCTGCGCGAGTCGAGCGGACCGGCGAGGAACGGCCACTCCGTCCGCTAGGACGGCCCACCCAACCCGCACCAGAACACTCCGGCGTTCGCCGAACGGGCACCCCTGTGTCCCGTCCGCACCCGGTCACGACGCGGTCGCGGCGGCGTGCTCGCGCGCCCCGTCACCCCGCTGTACGGGCCGGAACCGGTGAACTGCCACCAAGTGCTCAAGCGTTACGTACAGAGCCTTGACCGAAATCTCGTCCGTTACTACGCTCACCGCAGTGAACGTTCACTATCGCTGACGTCCCCCGGATCCCAACTCGGCGCGAAGCTGGCGGTCAACCCGGCGCAGCAACTCGGCACACCGAGAACAAGGTTCAAGCGCACGTTCACAACAATCCATGTCAGAGCCGCAGTAGTCCGCCCGATGTCCGACGACTCGGAGCGGGCCCCCCGGACCGCAGGTGACTCTCGCGGGCCGGAGAACAGCCGAGTTGTGCAGCCCCCTCGCCGCGTGGCGAGACGGACCGCGTCGGAAGCCGGCTTCCTGACACGACGGATCCCCAGTCTGGGCGCACCGCCCACATACGGCAGCAGAGGAGCCCTCAACATGAACCACTCTTCCCGCCTGACCAGACGTACGCTCCGTGCGGTCGGGCTGACCTGTTCGGTCTTCGCCCTCACCCTGTCCGCGGGCTGCGCCGGAGACTCCTCCGGGAGCAACGGCGGCAAGACCGTCATCCGGTTCAACTGGTGGGGGTCCGACTCCCGGCACGAGATGACCAAGCAGATGATCGCGGTGTTCGAGAAGGAGCACCCGAACATCGACGTCCAGCCCGAGTACTCCAACTGGGACGACTACTGGAAGAAGCTGTCGACCGGCGCCGCCGCCGGTGACATGCCCGACGTCGTGCAGATCACCGACCCGTACATGTACTCCTACATCGACAACGGGCAGCTGATGGACCTGAAGAAGGTCAAGGACGTTCTGCACACGGACAAGCTGCCCGCGAACTCGATGGCGATGACGACCGTCAAGGGGGGCCTGTACGGCGTCCCGGCCGGCGACAGCGGGTTCGGCATCGTGGCTGATCCGGTGGCGTTCAAGAAGGCCGGCGTACCCCTTCCGGACGACACCAAGTGGTCGTGGGACGACTACATCAAGATCTCCAAGGCCATCTCCAAGACGAAGGGCCTGGTCGGCACCGCGATGCCGCTCTACACCAACGACCTGGGGACCTGGCTGCGGCAGCACGGCGAGGACTACTGGACCAAGGACGGCAGCAAGATCGGCTTCACCGAGGACACCATGACCGCCTACTGGGAATGGGTCGTCAAGCTGCGTGACAGCGGTGGCACGACCAGCCCGGAGGCCGCGATCGAGCAACTGTCGTCGGGAGCCGGTGTCGAGCAGGGCCTGGTCGCCCAGCACAAGGCTGCGATGAGCGACCTGTCCGTCACCCAGCTCGGCGCGATCGAAGGCGCCAGCGGACGCGAGGCCAAGCTGCTCCTCTTCCCCGGGGAGAAGGGGGCCACCCAGGTCGGCGCCTACACCAAGCCCGGCATCTTCTACGGCGCCTCCGCGCGGACCGAGCACCCCAAGGAGGCCGCGGAGCTGCTCGACTTCCTGGTGAACTCGCCGAAAGCGGCCAAGATCCAGAAGTTCGACCGCGGCGTTCCCAACAACCCCGACGTGCTGAAGGCGATCACGCCCGAGCTGTCCCCCTCGGAGAAGCGGATCGCCGACTACCTGGCCCGCGCCAACGCCCTGAAGCCGACCGCGCTGCACATCCCCAACGCGAAGGCCGGACCCGCTGTCCCGGAGATCTTCCAGCGACTCAACGAGGACGTGCTGTTCAACCGTGTGTCGCCGCAGGAGGCAGCCGAGAAGTTCATCTCCGAGATCAAGTCCCAGCTCTGAGCCGCCACCTGCAGTAGTACTTCCGGAAGGAACCCCCGCCGTGTCAGAACCGCGCATCAACGATCCGCGCATGCACGATCCGCGTACGAACGATCCGCGCATGACCACCTTTCGCCGTCGACTGCCGGGAGTGGTCTACGGCGGGGACTACAACCCGGAGCAGTGGCCGAGGGAGGTCTGGCAGGAGGACGTCCGGCTCATGCGGGCCGCGGGTGTGCGGCTCGTTAGCCTGGGCATCTTCTCCTGGGCCATGCTGGAGCCGGCCGACGGCCGGTTCGACTTCTCCTGGCTCGACGAGATCATGGACCTGCTGTGGGCGAACGGCATCCATGTCAACCTCGCCACCCCGAACGCCGCGCCGCCGCCGTGGCTCGCCACGGACTTCCCCGAGATCCTGTCGGTCGACCGGCAGGGGGTGCGGCACGGCATCGGAAGCCGGGGGCACTTCTGCCCGTCCTCCCCGGTCTACCGGGACCGCAGCCGGCGCATCGCCGGCGCGCTGGCCGAGCGGTACGGGAAGCATCCCGCCCTGGCCATGTGGCACATCGGCAACGAGTACCACTCCGACTGCTACTGCGAGCTGTGCGACGACCGCTTCCGCACCTGGCTGCGGCAGCGGTACGGCACGCTGGACGAGCTCAACCGCCGGTGGGGCACGGCGTTCTGGAGCCAGCGCTACAGCGACTGGTCCCAGGTGCACCTCCCCGGGCCCGTGCGCGGCTCGGTCAACCCCTCCCGCGAACTGGACTTCTCCCGCTTCACCTCCGACAACCTGCTGGAACTCGTCACAGCCGAGCGAAGCCTGCTCCACGCGATCACACCGGACGTGCCGGCGACCACCAACTTCTTCCAGTGCCGGCTGACCGACAGTCACCGGTGGGCGAAGGAACTCGACGTCGTCGCCTTCGACTGCTACCCCGACCCGGGCAAGCCCCACTCGATGGCCGTCGCCGCCTTCCAGTACGACCTGATGCGCTCCCTGGGCGACGGCCGGCCCTGGATGCTGATGGAACAGGCGGCCGGCGCGGTCAGCCAGTGGAAGACCAACCAGGTCAAGCAACCCGGCCGGATGCGCCTGGGCTCCTACCAGGCCGTCGCGCACGGCTCCGACGCGGTGATGTTCTTCCAGTGGCGGGCCTCACCCCAGGGCCAGGAGAAGTTCCATTCGGCGATGCTCCCGCACGGAGGGGAGAAGACCCGCACCTGGCAGGAGGTCAAGGCGCTCGGCAACGAGCTGCGGACCCTCGACGAGGTCGCCACGGCCCGGAGCGGCGCCCGGGTCGCGATCGTGTGGGACTGGCAGAACTGGTGGGCCGTGGAAGGCTGCGCCCACCCCGACAACACCTTCGACTACCGGGACACCGTCGCCCGGCACCACCGGGCCCTGTGGAACAGCCAGGTCACCGTAGACGTCGTCACCCTCGACGACGACCTGTCGCCCTACCGAGTCCTGGTCATCCCAAACCAGTATCTGATGACACGTCAACACAGCGCCTCTTTGCGGGAGTTCGTGGAGGACGGCGGTCAGCTCGTCGTCTCCTACTTCTCCGGGATCGTCGACGAGGACGACCGGATCGTCGAAGGCGGGTATCCGGGGGCGCTGCGCCAGATCATCGGCGCGCACGTCCAGGAGTTCTCCCCGCTGCCCGCCGAAGGCACGGTGCCCCTCCAGGCGGCAGCCGACCAGGCCGCGCTGAACGGTTTCCGCGCGACCGCCTCCGGGTGGCAGGACGACCTCGACCTGAAGACCGCCCGACCGCTCGCCGTCTACCGCGAGGGCCATCTCGCCGGCAAGGCCGCGGTGGTCGAGAACGAACTCGGCCGGGGCCGTGCCGTGTACATCGGCACACGTCTGGACGACGACGCTCTTGAGGCCTTGGTGCGGCACGTCCTGGACACCGCCGGGGTGCGACCGGTGCATGCCGCACCGCGGGGCGTCGAGGTCACCGAGCGGCGGACGGACACGAGCGCGTACCTGTTTCTGCTCAACCACCGGCAGGACAAGGCGACCGTCACCCTTGATCGCTCCGGCACCGACCTGCTCACCGGACGCCGCCTCCACGCCGGGGAGACGCTCGTCCTCGACGCGGCGGAGGTCGCCGTCGTGCGCAGCCCCCTGGCCGCTTCGCAGCACGCCGAGCCGTCGCCGAGCGACTCCTGAATCCCGCACCCGTTCCAAGAACCCAAGGACGATGACAGTGCTCCGCAGACCCCTCAGCCAGGCGGCCAGAAAAGAAGAACGTACCGCTTGGGTCTTCCTGCTGCCGTGGTTCGTCGGCATGGCCGGCGTCACGCTCGGTCCGATGATCGCCTCGCTGTACTTCTCGATGACGGACTACAACCTGCTGAGCTCTCCCGAGTGGGTGGGCTTCGAGAACTACAGCAAGATGCTGGACGACCCCCGGCTGCGCCAGTCCCTGAGCGTGACCTTCCTCTACGTCGTCCTCAGCGTGCCGTTGCTGCTGGCGGTCGCCCTCGCCCTGGCAATGGTCCTCAACCGGGGCATCAAGGGACTGGCGTTCTACCGGTCCGTCTACTACCTGCCCTCGCTCCTCGGAGCCTCGGTCGCGGTGGGCATCCTGTGGCGACAGGTCTTCGGCACCGACGGCCTGGTCAACAAGTTCCTCGGACTGTTCGGCATCCACGGCCCCGGCTGGATCTCCAACCCGGACACCGCGCTGTACAGCCTGATCGTCCTGCACGTGTGGACCTTCGGCTCCTCCATGGTGATCTTCCTGGCCGGCCTGCGGCAGATCCCCGAGCAGTACTACGAAGCCGCCGCCCTCGACGGCGCCGACCGCTGGCACCAGTTCCGGCACGTCACCGTGCCCCTGCTCACCCCGATCATCTTCTTCAACCTCGTTCTGCAGGTCATCAGTTCCTTCCAGTCCTTCACCCAGGCGTTCGTCGTCAGCGGGGGGACGGGAGGCCCCTCGGACTCGACCCTCTTCTACTCGCTGTACCTGTACGACGAGGGCTTCGGCCGGCTCCACATGGGCTACGCCTCCGCCATGGCCTGGCTCCTCGTGGTGATCGTCGGCTTCCTGACCGCAATCAACTTCTACTTCAGCAAGAGATGGGTGTTCTACGGTGACGGCAAGTGAGATGACACTCCTGAAGGCCGAAGACACTCCTTCGCCTGTCCCTGCCCCTTCACCTGCGGCGCAACGCCGCAAGCGGGCAGCTCGCATCCGTGCGTTCCTCAAGCACGCCGTGCTGATCACCTTCGGGCTCGTGATGATCTACCCGCTGCTGTGGATGATCGCCAGCTCGATCAAACCCGACGCCCTGATCTTCCGCGAGCCCTCCCTGCTGCCCACGGACACCGACTTCGGCCATTACGCCGACGGCTGGAACGCCCTGTCGCACCCGTTCGGTGTCTACCTGCTGAACTCGGCGATCGTCGTGCTGGGGGCGCTGCTCGGCAACCTGGTCAGCTGCTCCATGGCGGCCTACGCCTTCGCGCGGCTCAGGTTCCGCGGGCGGGCGTTCTTCTTCGGCATGATGATGCTGACCCTGATGGTGCCGATCTACGTCCTTATCATTCCGCAGTACGTGATGTTCTCGAAGATCGAATGGGTCAACACGTTCCTTCCGCTGATCGTCCCCAAGTTCCTGGCCACGGACGCCTTCTTCATCTTCCTGATGGTCCAGTTCTTCCGGGGTCTGCCCAGCGAGCTGGACGAGGCGGCCAAGATCGACGGAGCCGGGTACTGGCGCATCTACTTCCGCATCCTCCTGCCGATCTCGTTGCCGGCCCTGGCCACTACCGCCATCTTCACCTTCATTTGGACGTGGAACGACTTCCTGAGCCAGTTGATCTACCTGACCAAACCGGAGCTCCAGACGGCGCCCGTGGCCCTGCGCAACTACGTGGACGCCACCAGCGGAGCCTCATGGGGATCTCTGTTCGCCATGTCCGTCGTCACGCTGATCCCGGTCTTCATCGTCTTCCTCGTCGGCCAGCGCTACCTCGTCAAGGGAATCGCAACGACGGGAATGAAGTAGCCGGCCTTGGGCTGGAGTTCCGCAGGACGGACGCGTGTCGCCGCGCAGGACGCGTCGAGGAGCTCGACCGGGCGGACGACGGGGATGTCGGCGTCGCCCGCGTGACGGCGGATCTGTTGGATGCAGCCCCCGTAGCCTGCGGCGATCACTTCGGGCCGGCCGACGAGGAGGTTGTCCGCCTTGCGCCGGCCCAGTCGTTCGGCCGGCTCGGGCTGTACCACGTTGTAGATCCCGGCGGAGCCACAGCAGATCTCCGGCTCCGCCACGTCCACCAGGGCCAGGCCGGGGCTGGTGCCCAGGAGCTGCCGGGGCTGGGCCGTGATGCGCTGCGCGTTGGTCAGGTGTCAGGCGTCGTGACAGGCCACCCGGACCGGCAGCGGACGGCGCGGGGCCACCGGGGGCAGGGACGCGAGCAGCTCGTGGACATCTCGGACCTTCGCTGAGAGTGCTTCGGCCCGCGTGGCGCATTCCGGGTCGTCGCACAGCAGTTCGCCGTACTCCTTGAGCGTGGACCCGCATCCGGCGACGTTGACGACGATCGCGTCCGCGTCGAGGTCGCCGAGGGCGTCGATGGTGCGGCGCGCCCGTCGTGCCGCGTAGGAGTCGGGAACGCGTGCATGCTCAGTGCGCCGCAGCACGGCTGGCGGGGCGGGACGACGACGTCACAGCTCTCGGCGGACAGCACCCGTGCGGTCGCGGCGTTGACGTGGCCGAAGTAGACCCGCTGGGCACATCCGGTCAACAAGGCGACCCGCAACCGCCGTTCGGTCCGTGCGGCACGAAGGCCGGGGTGCGGGAGAACAGGGCGCGCAGGCGCACGGGCGGCAGCAGACCGTCGAGCGCGCGGAGCCGGGGAGGGAGAAGGCGGCGCAGCAGGCTGGTGCGTTGGTAGAGGAGCCCGAGCACGGTGGCGGCGCGCAGACGGTTCGGGTAGGGGAGCAGGCTGAAGATCAGTCGGCGGAAGAGGGCGCCCGCGGGCGCGCGGGGGACGTTGCGTTCGATCTGCGGGCGGGTCGCCTCCAGCAGCCGGTTGTACTTCACTCCGGACGGGCACGCCGTGACACAGGCCATGCGGCCGAGGCGTCCGTCGATGTGCTGGGGGCGAAGGTGGCGCCCAGTGGCACCTCGCCGCGGCCGGCCAGGTCCATGAGGTGGATACGGCCTCGCGGCGAGTCCATCTCCTTCCCCTCGAACAGGTATGTGCGGCAGGTGGGCAGGCAGTGGCCGCAGTCGTCCAGCAGCTCCCGGCGGGGCGGATTGGTCTCGTCGAACGAGTTCAGAACCATGGGGTGAACCTTCCGGCGCCGAATCGGTCCGACGGGTCGAACCGCTGTTTGACGGCCCGCATCACGGCCACCGATGCCGGCGGCGGGGCCCACGTCGGCACGTCGATCCACGGCGCAGGACGACCGTGCTGCCGCCTCGGTCAGCGATCGACACGAGGGCGCAGTGCGCGAGGCGCTTCAGCAGCAGGTCGCCGAGGGGCTGCTGGTGCCCGTGCTCACGGTCGGGCAGCATCACTGGTCGGGCACGAGGAGTGGCCGGACGAGTCGCCGGCCGCGGTGCTCGGCGCGAAACGGATCAACTGCGACCCGACTACGGCGAACCTGCGTGATCCGGGCTACCCCGTGTAGGCGGGCGCCGCAGACGGTGCAACGCCGCTCGGCTCCAAAGGATTTCGGGGCTGCCACCTGTCCGCACGATGCGGCCGGTGCTGTCCGCGATCCTACGGGTGGGGCCCGGGCAGGTCGGCCGAAAGGATGACCCGGCATCGTGGCGTGCGGGAACTGTGGCCTTTTGGGCGAGGCGGTCGTGGGGTGCGGGCGGCGAGGGTGGTTCCCGTCCACAACCGGCCTGGAGGTCAGCATGAAAGCCAGAACAATCATCGCCGTCGCGGTACCGGTGGCCCTCGTCGGCGCTGGCGCGGTAGGCACGGTCGCCGTCGCGGGCATGAACGTGCAGAAGAACATCGCCGATCACGCCAGCGGTGGATACGCCAAGGTGCAAGATCACCCGGGCCTCAGCGGGGATCTCGTGGCGACGCACATCGAGACCTGGTACCACCCGCTGCCGTGGATCGGCAAGGAGATCGACGACGTCTCGTGCCCGGACCTCGCGGCCGTCCGGAACACGAAGATCAGCTGCACGGCGAAGTCCGGCGGCACCCGGATTTCCGTGCCGGTGAGCGTGGTCGACGTCGCCGGGGATGCGGCTCCCCGCGTCACTTGGAAGTTCGAGCGCTGACATGCGCGCGCTTCCGACCGGGCCCGGCACGGCCCGAACCGACGACAGCACCACCGCGGGAGAGCGAGCATGATCGAAGCCACGGGCCTGTACAAGCGCTACGGCGCCACGGTCGCTGTCGACGACCTCTCGTTCGAGGTCCGCCCGGGCCGGGTGACGGGGTTCCTCGGCCCGAACGGGGCCGGCAAGTCGACAACGATCCGGCTCATGCTCGGCCTGGACGCCGGGGGCGGGCGGACGCTGTTCAGCGGCAAGCCGTACCGGGAACTCCGTCACCCGATGCGCGAGGTGGGAACCCTGCTGGACGCGAAGGCCTTCCACCCGACTCGCAAGGCGCGTAACCACCTCCGGATGCTCGCCGCGGCCGCGGGCGTGCCCGATACGCGAGTCGACGAGGTACTCCACATGGTCGGGCTGGAGGAGGTGGCGAAGAAGCAGCCGAAGGGCTTCTCTCTCGGCATGGGCCAGCGGCTGGGCCTGGCGGCCGCATTGCTCGGCGACCCTCACACCCTGATTCTCGACGAGCCGGCCAACGGACTCGACCCGCAGGGCATCAATTGGCTGCGCGGCTTCCTCAAGGACTTCGCCGCCTCCGGGCGGTCCGTGTTCGTCAGCAGTCATCTGCTCGCTGAGATGGCCTTGATGGCCGACCACCTGGTGGTGATCGGCAAGGGCCGGACGATCGCGAACGAGTCGGTCGCGGACTTCGTGACGAAGAGCTCTCGCAGTGTCGTAGTGGTCCAGAGCCCGCACATCGACAAGCTGGCCGCACTGCTCTCGGTGGAAGGCGCCGGGGTCGAACGTGTGGACAGCACCGCGATCGCGGTCAGCGGCGCGGGCCGGGCCGTTATCGGGGAGCTCGCGTATGCCCACCGGATCATGCTGCATGAGCTCACGGACCGCGTGGCCACGCTGGAGGAGGCGTTCCTCGAAGCGACCGCCGACGCCGAACAGTTCGTCGCCACCCCGGCGGCACCTCGATCGACGAGGGTGGCCGCCGCGGCGAGCCACCCGGACACCCTGGAGGGAACGCGATGACCAGCGCGCTGCGCTACGAATGGGTTCGGCTCACCACCGTGCGGTCCACGTGGTGGCTGATCGGGGTGTCCGTTGTCGCCCAGGGGCTGTTGGCGCTCGTGCTAACCCTCAGCGGCACGAGCCACAACGAGCCCCTCACCGTCGACTCGGCCGCGCTGGCGCTCAGCGGCGGTATCGGCGTTGTTCCGCCGCTGATCTTTGTTTTCATGGGGTTGATCGGCGTTTTCGCCTCGGGGCACGAGTACCGGTACGGGACGATCCGCGCCGCGGTGACGGCGTTCCCGCGCCGCACCGATCTGTGGGCCGCCAAGGTCCTGGTCGTCGCCGCGGCGGTCGCGGTGGTCGGAGGGCTCCTGGCCGCCGAGAGCGTGGGGATCGGCCTGCTGGTGGGCGGACCGAGCGCCGGGGAGGTGTTCACCGGACCCCAAATGGGCCGGGTGGCCGCCGGCTACGTGGTGTTCCTCGTGATCTGTGCGTTGTTCGGGCTCGCGCTCGGCGGCATGGCCCGCAACGTCCCGGCGGCCATCGTCCTGCTCATCACGGTCCCTATGATCATTGAAGGCCTGATCTCGCTGATCCTCGGGATGGAAGCCTTCGAGTCGATCCGATCGGTGTCCGCCTACCTCCCGTTCACAGCGGGCGAGCGGATGATGGCCGTGAGCTCCGAGACGCCCCTGGATGGTGGCCCGGCGCCGCTGCGACCCCTCGCGGGCGGTCTGGTCTTCACCGCCTACGGCGCCGCCCTGCTCGCCCTGTGGGGGACCCTCTTCAACAAGCGGGACGCCTGAGCCGCAGTAGGTCCTGTAGAGCATCGACGACTTGGTGCAGGGTTAGGCCGGTTTGTGGGCTTTCTGGGCCCAGCCGCCGCAGGGCGAGGAAGGCCTGGGCGGCGGTGACGAGGGCGTGGTGGTGCCCGCCGCGCCAGGTGCGGTCTTCGAAGTGGTCTGCGCCGAGGCCGTGTGTGAGTTCGCGGTAGTCGTACTCGATACGCCCCCGAGCTCGTCGGCGGACACCGGTCTGGAGGCGTCCGTGGCGGTCATCACCGTACGTCGAGATCCGTGGCGAGCAGGGCCGCCAACTGGTCGAGCGCGGGCGCGGCCGTCTCGTCGTCGGAGGTGAGAACGACCTCCTCACCTTCCTTGAGGCCCAGACTCATCAGCATGAGAGTGCTGCTCACCGGGACCGGGTCGCCGCCTGCCCTGCGAATGGTGATGCGATGGCTCATCTTCGCTGCCGCGCGGGCGAAGGCGGCCGCAGGTCTGGCATGCAGCCCCTGTGAGCAGAGGATGGTCGCGTAGCGCTCCGGCATTTTCACTCCTTGGGTTCTGTCTGCAGGCGCCGTTGAATTCACAGCACCGGGAAAGGTGGAGATTCGGCAACGCCGGGCCGCCGGACGGGTGTGGGAGATACGAAACCCGATGACGATCTCTGTGCGGGACTGGATGATTGCGAAAGCCGACACACGTCCGCATTCACCACTCCTCGTCGCGTTCAGCCGCCCAGGCGTATCCGCACAAAAAAAGACCCGGGAGCAGCTGTCGTACGACAACTCGTCCCAGGTCTTGCCCGGCGGCGCCGGTCACAATCCGTGCCGCGTACCGTAGCCGCGACTCCGTCCCGGCGTCAATGAGACCACCGCCACACTGTATGGATCACCTCTGGGGAAAATGTGATGCCCGGCGTCTGGACATCGAACGAGGACAGTGTCTAATGTCTCGCCGCAAGGCATCCACGGGTGTCTTGCCAAAGCTGGGATTGTTACTGGACCGCAGGCAAAACCCAAGCCGAGACCCGCCGCTTCCCAAGTGGCTTACAGGGTCACGGCTTGGGTTTTTTTGTTGCCGAAATCGGCACGCGGTTCCGGGGCAGCGGGGCTCGAGGAGGAGCCGTGACAACCACAAGCAAGTACGCATCGATCGCTGAAGACGTCCTGCGAGGCGTCGGCGGCAAGGACAACGTCAGATCCCTGAGCCACTGCGCGACACGACTGCGTTTCGTGCTCGTCGACCCGTCCAGGGCCGACAAGGCCGGCGTGGAGTCCACGAGCGGTGTCATCACGGTCGTCGAGGCGGGCGGCCAGTTCCAGGTCGTCATCGGCAACACCGTCGGTCAGGTCTACGACGCGGTCGTCGCCCAGGGCGTGGACGGGGCGGGCGGTGGCTCTTCCGGTGGTCCGCTCTCCCGCGTGATCGACCTCGTCACCAGCATCTTCCTCCCGTTCCTGTGGACCCTGGCGGCTGCCGGGCTGCTCAAGGCGCTCCTCGCGGTCGCGGTGAAGATCAGTCCGGGCTTCGGCACCACGTCGACGTACGCCATCTGGTTCGCCGCGGCCGACGCCGTGTTCCAGTTCCTGCCTATCTTGCTGGCCGTCACCGCCGCCAAGCGCTTCAGGGCGAACCAATTCACGGCGATCGTCATCGCCTGCGCCCTCGTCTACTCCGCCACCATCGCTGTCATGCCCGGCGCGCACGGCGCGAGTGTGACGCTGCAGGCCTTCGCCCAAGGAGGAGGCAAGCTGACCTTCCTCGGCATCCCTGTCGTCATGGCCAACTACCTGTCCGCCGTCGTCCCCACCATCCTGGCGGTGTACGTCCAGTCGCACGTGGAGCGACTGGTGGAGCGAGTGCTGCCCGCGACGGTCCGTAACTTCGGTACGCCGCTGTTCACGCTCGCGCTTGTCGTGCCCGCCTCCTTCCTCGCCATCGGGCCGGTCTCGACCTGGGCCGGCGACAGCCTCGCGTCCGGTGTCGGCGATCTGTGGGGTCTGTCCCCCTGGGCGGCCGGCACGGTGCTCGGCGGTCTGTGGCAGGTCTTCGTCGTCTTCGGCCTCCACTGGGCCTTCATTCCGATCGCTTTCCAGCAACTGGCGACCACGGGCCACACGGACCTGGCGGGGGCGTTGTTCGCACCGGTACTCGCCCAGGCCGCGGCCACGTTCGCGGTGTTCCTCCGGACGCGCAACCGCGACCTGAAGGGGGTGGCCGGACCGGCCGCTGTGTCCGGCCTCCTCGCGGGGGTCACCGAGCCGGCGATCTACGGTGTCACGCTGCGGCTCAAGCGCCCGTTCGTCTTCGCCTGCGTGGGCGGCGCGGTCGGCGGTGGCATCGCGGCGGCGGGCGGCTCGGCGGCGACGAGCTTCGTTCTGCCCGGCGCGATCACCCTGACCTCCACCCTGAACGCCGGCAGCTTCGCCCTCCAGCTGATCGGCTGTGCCATCGGCATGGTCATCGCCTTCGTGCTGACCCTCGTCATCGGATTCAAGGACCTGCCCGCGACGGGCGGGACAGCAACCGACACCGCGGACGAGGCGTCCGACGGCAAGGCGTCCGACGCCGTGACGGCGACTCTCGCGGCACCTGTCGCGGGGAAGGTCGTCGCGCTCACCGAGGTCCCCGACAAGGTGTTCGCCTCCGGCGCGATGGGCTCCGGCCTGGCGGTGATCCCCAGCGAGGGCAGGGTGTATGCGCCGCTGAGCGGCACCCTGGTGAGCGTCATGCCGCACGCGTTCGGCATCCGCAGCGACTCGGGCGTCGAGGTGCTCGTGCACATCGGCCTGAACACCGTCGAGCTGCAGGGCCGGGGCTTCGCCCCCGTCGTCGCCCAGGGGCAGCGTGTGAACACCGGCGATCTGCTGACCGAGGTCGACCTACAGGTGCTCACGGACGCGGGCTACGACCCGATCACCGTACTGATCGTGACCGACCAGGGCGGACACACCGCCGTCGTGCCCGCGATCACCGGTGACATACAGGCCCGCAACGCCGCACTCGACCTCGTCGGCTGAGGAGACACGTATGACCGACCTCACCGCCCCCCGCCCCTTCCCGGACGGTTTCCTCTGGGGCGGCGCGACAGCCGCCAACCAGATCGAGGGCGCCCATGACAAGGGCGGCAAGGGTCTCTCCATCCAGGACGTCCTGCCCCGCGGCCTCGCGGGCTCGCGCACCGCACAGCCCACGCCCGACAACCTCAAACTGGAGGGCATCGACTTCTACCACCGCTACGCCGAGGACATCGCCCTCCTCGCCGAGATGGGCTTCTCCGTTTTCCGTTTCTCGATCGCGTGGAGCCGGATCTTCCCGCACGGCGACGACGAGCTGCCCAACGAAGAAGGCCTGGCTTTCTACGACCGTGTCCTCGACGAACTGGACAAGCACGGGATCGAACCGCTGGTCACGATCTCCCACTACGAGACGCCGCTGGCGCTCGCGGAGAAGTACAACGGCTGGGCGAGCCGCGACATGATCGGCTTCTACGAGCGCTACGTCCGCGTCCTGTTCGACCGCTACGGCCGGCGCGTCAAGTACTGGCTGACCTTCAACGAGATCAACTCCGTGATCCACGCGCCCTTCATGAGCGGCGCCATCACGACGCCCGAGGAGGAGCTGTCCCGCCAGGAACTCTTCCAGGCCATCCACCACGAACTCGTGGCCAGCGCCCTGGCCACCAAGATCGCCCATGAGACCGCGCCGGACGCGCGGGTGGGCTGCATGGTGCTCGCCCTGCCCGTCTACCCACTCACCCCCGACCCAGCAGACGTCCTCGCCGCGCTGCACGCCGACCACGCCAACCTCATGTTCGGCGACGTGCACGTACGCGGCGCGTACCCGGGCTACGCGCTGCGGTACATGCGGGAGAACGGCATCGAACTCGACATCACCGATGAGGACCGCGAACTGCTCACGCACACCGTGGACTTCGTGTCGTTCAGCTACTACATGAGCGTCTGCGAGACCGCCGATCCCAAGCGGCGCGAGGCGGGCGAGGGCAACATCATGGGCGGTGTCCCGAACCCGACGCTCCGGGCCAGCGCGTGGGGATGGCAGATCGACCCGACCGGTCTGCGCCTCGTGCTGAACCAGTTCTGGGACCGGTGGCAGAAGCCGCTGTTCATCGTCGAGAACGGTCTCGGCGCCAAGGACGAACTGATTCATGCGGACGGCCGGCCCACGGTGAACGACTACTACCGCATCGCCTACCTGAACGACCACCTGGTCCAGATCGCGGAGGCGATCGCCGACGGTGTCGACGTCCTCGGCTACACCGCCTGGGGCTGCATCGACCTCGTCAGCGCGAGCACCGCGCAGATGAGCAAGCGCTACGGATTCGTCTACGTCGACCGCGACGACGACGGCAACGGCAGCCTCGCCCGCCACCGCAAGAAGTCCTTCAGCTGGTACGCCGACGTCATTCGCAGCCAGGGCGCCGTCCTGCTGCGCCGCGGCGGGAGACCGTAGCACCCGCAACCCGACCCGGCCGTGCCCCGGGGGCCAGGTACCCTGCCCCGGGGGCCAGGTCAGTGAGGACTCCGTAACCATGCTCGTCAAGAAGATCTTCAACAACAACGTCGTGCTCGGGATCGACGAGCACGGTGCTGAAACCGTGTTCCTGGGACGGGGGCTCGGCTTCCAGGTCAAGCCCGGGGACGTCGTGGACGCCGGCCGGGTCGAGCGCCGCTTCGTGGCGCAGGCGATGCCCGCCGAGCGCCTCGCCGCCCTGGCCGCCGAGATCCCGCTCGGCGTGATCGAGGTCATGGAAGAGGTCGTCGCCGCCGCCCGGGTGCGACTCGGCGAGAAGATCAGCGAGCACATCCTGCTGCCCCTGGCCGACCACGTCCATGTCGCGCTCGCCCGCGCCCGCACCGGAGCCGTGATCGTATACCCGCTCAAGTGGGAGATCGAGAACCTGTACCCGGCGGAGACAGAGATGGGCACAGCGGCCCTGGAGATCATCGAGAGACGGCTCGGGGTGCGGCTGGACGAGACCGAGGCGCTGCCGCTGGCCCTCCACTTCGTCAACGCGCAGATCGGATCTGGCGACATCGCGGCGACCATGCAGATGACGCAGTGGCTGAGGATCGCGCTCCAGACGATCGGTGAGGACCTGGGAGTCGCGATCGACCAGCGCTCGCTGGATGCGGCTCGGTTCCTCACGCATCTGCGCTACCTCTTCCTACGCGCCCGGGACGGCAAGCAGGCTCCCGACGTGGGCGACCAGATCGGCGAGGCGGTCCGGAACGCCAGGCCGCAGGAGTATGCCTGCGCCGAGCGGCTGGCTCGCCGGCTGGAGGAGCTGTTCGACTGGCAGGTCGGCCGGGAGGAGATCCTCTATCTCGCGCTGCACGTCAGTCGCCTCACGGCGCAGTGCGACCCATCGGAGGGCGACCGCGTCGATGCCTAGCGACGTCCCCGTAGCAGACGCGATCCTGCGCGAGGTGGGCGGTCGGGAGAACGTCACCCGGCTGACGCACTGCTTCGTCCGTCTCCGGTTCCGGTTGCGCGACCCGGCAGCCGTCGACATCGACGCGCTGCGCGCTCACCCCCTCGTGGCGTTCACCGCGTGGCAGGCGGACGAGTTGCACATCGCGCCCCGGCGTGACCTCTTCCGGCTGTTCGCGGAATTGCGGGACGCGGTAGGCGACACCGCCATTCCCTGACACGTTCCCCAGGCGACTTCCACCCTTCGCCCCGGCAGGCAGCCCCCGGACGCCCGGCGAGACCGTGGCGTGTGCCCCTGGCCACCCGAGACCATGCCCCTGTTCGGCTTGGGATCGTCGATGCGCTGCCGTGCCGCCGCATCAATCCGGCGGGGGAGTGGCAGGAGAGCAGCCGTCCTCTGAGCCCGTCGAGGACTATCTTGCCCAGCGAGGGCGAGGGCGAGGGCGAGGGCGACGACCGGACAAGGACGGCGGTCGCAGCCCCCCGATCCGGACGTCGCGGACGGGCACGTCGAGTCGGCCGTACTCACCGATGAGTGGCGGCACGCGCCGAACCAGAGTGCACGACGCGGGCCTGCTCGTCATGCTCCGCGAGCCCGCCGACCTTGGAGAACGGAGATCAGGACTCCGCAGCCGCTGCCTGAACGCCTCCTGGCCGCCGGGGGCCGATGCCGTTCCGCCCGTTCCGCGATCGGCTCGGTGCCGGAGGCAGCGGACGGTGGCGAGGATCGTTGGCGGCCATGGCGTGGTAGCGGCGCTGGTCTTCGCAGTGGACGGAGACCAGCGCTGTCCGCACCGCCACGAGGCACGCAGCTGGAGCCACGCCGCCCGCCGGGGCGCGGATGGTCACCCACAGTTTGTCGGGGCGTCCCTCCGTCGAGGAACGCCCACGGGTTGTCCCGGAGAGCAGCTCGTCCGCAGGGGCCGTGGAGGAGGCAGTTCAGACGATGAGATCGGTGCTGCCGAGTTCCTTCAGGGCAGCTCCGGGCGCTTGGGCGTCGCTGTCGATGTAGCGGTGGGCGCCGAGTTCGCGGGTGAGCTTCTGCCCAGGCGGGTGAAGGCGGGCTGTTGACCGAGGTGACCCTGGGCCGTGCAGGAGCGGGCCTGGTCGCAACGGGAAGGCGGCCCAGACATTCCAGCCGTTCGGGTGCCGCGGACCGCAGTGCAGTTGTCCGCCCAGGGAGTTCACTCGCTCCTTCAGTCCGACGAGGCCGAAGCCGCCGCCGCGGGCCGCGTCCGGAAGCCGGGTGCCCCCGCGACCGTCGTCGGTCACCGTGACCTCCAGACCCCGCCCGTCGTACCGCAGGGCGACGGTGACCTCGGTGGCGTCGGCCGCGTGCCGGCGTACGTTGGTCAGCGCCTCCTGGACGACGCGGAAAGCCGCCGCCTGCACCTCGTGCGGCAGCTCGTCGGACACGGAGGGATCACGATGCAGGGTGACCTTCTGGCCGGGAACCGCGAAGCCCTCGATGAGTTCGCCGATGCCCGCCAGGTCACCGACGGGTCTGTTGCCGGCCGACTCCGTTCCCGTGTCGCGCAGTACGCCGACCGTGCGGCGCATGGAAGACAGGGCCTCGGTCGCCGCGCGCTCGATGCCCGCGAGCACCGGACCGAGTTCGTCCGGCCGGCCGGAGGCCATCATGCGGGCCATTTGCGTTTGCACGAGGATGCCGGTCACATGGTGGGCGACGAAGTCGTGCAGGTCGGCGGCGATGGCCAGGCGTTCGGCGCGGCGCGTCTCCACGACAGCCACGGTGCGTCGGTAGTCCATAGAGCGCAGATAGCCCGCCAGACCGGCAGTGACCCCCACCAGCAGCAGCAACGGTGTCTCGTCCGCCAGGGTCCCCGAGGGGCGGACCGGAATGGCGAGCAAGGCCGCTCCATCCAGAAACCCGCAGACCAGGACGCAATGGGCCGGGCAGTGCCGGACTGCGACGAACAGCAGGCAGAGCAGGATGAGGATCTCGCCCGGGACGAACGACATTTCCCACCCGGCGTGCACCGACGCCGCCGTGTAGAGCGCTGAGAGCAGCGCGGGTACCGCAGTGCGCAGTTCCACCCCGAGCCACTTGGGGTGCCGAGCGGTCGGCCAGAGCACGGCGGCGAGACCGACGAGCAGCACGACGGCGGTCGGCCATGCGGGGACGCGGGCGCCCCGCGCAACGAGCAGGTCCCCTGCGGAGCCCAGGAGGAGGGCGCCGACCGCGAAGCCCCGTGCCCAGACCCGGGCGGAAGCGGTTTTCATGCGGTTCACCGTAACCCGGGACGTCGGTGGGGAGATCAGCCGAAAGGCCGAGAGACCGAGGAGCCGTCGAGCGGGGCTGTGGCCATACGGCCGAGGCGTGGCCAGGGGCTTGCGGGTGCGGTGTGGACGATGGTCAAGGATCTGCTGGGTCACCGGTCGGAGGTGACCACGCGGGAGATCTACCTGGAGCCGGTGCGCGGGCTGTCGGGCACCGCACCGCGCTGGGTCAGGTAGTCCAGCGCGGCGAGCAGTTGGGTGCCGCGCGGGGTGTCACCGTCGGTGGGGTTGGTCGCTTCGAATCCCATCACCATGAAGCCGTACGAGGCCAGCCATGGCCCGGTCCACTCCAGTGCGGCCCACGCACCGTTGTATCCGGGCACGAACGCGATCGCACCGAAGGTGCCCTGGCCGGTGTCGGTCGGGTAGTAGATCACTCCCTTCCTGAAGCCCGCGTCGGCGGGCAGCGTCATCGAGGCGGTTGCGAGGGTGCCGGGCTTGGTGACGCTCTCGCGGTTCGGGTCGGGGCCGCACTGGTAGGGGGTGCCGGCTACCGACGCCGGGTCCTGCTGGTGCTCCGCGGCCAGTGCCGGGCCCGCCCGGCCAGGGCCGTGAGGAGCACGAGACCGAGCACGGACGCGAGCCACCTCACCACTCGGCTCGCCGTGCGGGGCCCCGCACGGCCGGTGTGCACTGCGCTGCGAGCATGAGCTCAACCTCCGGATGATCGTTGGCGGGAGACTCTTTCGTGCCGGAACCCTGGCGGCGCTCGGATGCTGGCGTGCCGCTCGCCCGACCGAAGTGCCCGGCGCTGCCCGGCACTTCGGTCGGGCTCTTTCAGGACTTGCGTTCAGCCCCTCCCCGCTATCGCAGGGTCCACCGCTGGTTGGAGCCGCCGTTGCCGGTCCACAGGACGGCCTGGGTGCCGTTTGCGCCCACGTTCCGGCGCTGGTTCTGTCCGCCGTGGTTCCACACGTCGGTGGTGCCGAAGTGCATGATAACGATGTCGGGACGGGTTGCGGCGAGCCGGCCGGGCAGCAGGTTCCGGTTCGCCACGTCGGTGACGAGCTCACCGCCGTGGCCCTCGTTGTCACCGTCCAACGCCTGGGAGCAGCCCCGTTGGTTGAGGGTGCCGACGAAATCGATGTTCCTGTAACCGGTGCTCTGCAGACGGTTCCACAGCACGGCCCGCCAGCACCTCGGTGAACCGGTGATCGAGTCGCCCAACGGCATGATGCGCACGGGGGCCGCGGTGGGGGAGGCGGTGGCCGACGGGGCGAGGGCCACGCCGAGCGCGAGCACGAGTGTGGTCAGGAGGATCCGGAGGAGCGGTAGATGCCGGGTTCTGCGCATGCCAGTCCCTTCCTGGAGCGCGGGAGCAGTTCGACGATGTGGTGCGGCCACCAGTTGGTGGCGGCACGCTCGCCCCGAGCAACCGGTGCTGTGGTGCAGGCCAACGAGGGAGGAGTGGGCGCCGCCGAGGCCGGTCGCCTCGTGCGTCAACCGCCGTTCGAGTGCGGCGTGTTCAGGGTGTGTCGACGACGGGGCTGGACTGGGTGGTCATGTCGTCGTTGACGACGCAGCCGGGGCGCGAGGGCTGGTTGTAGGCGCTGTTCTGCCAGGCTGGCGTGGTGCGGTACTGCGCGTCGTGGAACAGTGCGGTGATCCACGTCCCGGTCTGGTGAGGCGTGCTGTAGGTGCGCACGGCACGGTTGCCGGTGGGGGCCAGATGACTTCCTCGTGCCAGTCGCCCAAGACGTCGCCCGACGCGGACGGGGCCACCTTGGAGCCGTTGTCGCAGCGGACGCCAGGGCCGGGCAGCGGGCGCTGACCGCCGCCGGTGCCGTACTCGGCGAGACGGGCCGGCGCAGCGGCGGTGGTGACGCCGCAGGTCAGTTGGCCTCTCGGGCGGTCTCTCGCCTTCAGCGGTCGCCCCGTGAACGCGGGGCGCCGACGTGCGTCGGTCACGATGACCTCCGATGCGTGGGGGGATGCTCACGCCGCCCGACGATTCCGGCCAGCCCTCACGCGCCGATCGCGACGCGTCCGATCGCGACGCGTCCGATCGCCGCGCATTCCTCAGGATCGGCGCCGCTGATCCCGATTGCGCCCGTCACTCGACCCCCTGCCTGAGCGGAAGGCCACCCGGAACAGGAAGGTATTTGAACGGGGTCACGCTCGCGAGGGCGTCCAGGTTGGGGTAGTTCGCCGCAGCGCTGCTGGGAGCACGGAAATTTACGGCCGTGACCGCCAGCGCTTCCGCTGCATCCGGGGACATCGGTGCAGCGTGGTCCATCCGGTCGATCTGGACCACATCGCCATGCCGGTCGACGACGACGACACAAATGAGTTCGTTCCGGCGCGCGGCCTCCCCGATCGCCTTGTCGCACAGGCGGATCGCCGCATCGAGTTCAAGTTGCTTGGTCGACTTCGGTGACTCGTCGAGCCCCGTCCCCCGTCCCTCCGGCGGCCCGCCATAGGCGGCGATCCACTTCGGGAGGTCATCGCCGTGCTGTGGCTCATAAGGCGTGCGCAGCGCATAGGAACTGCAAAGATCCTCGGCATTGGCGGGCTTACCATCCACGACAAGCTTCGACGGTTCGAGACCGGGAAACCTCACCAGGGGAGCGACGCCACCACCGGTGGACATGGCGCCAATCACAAGGTTGTCCTTCATGATTGGCCTTCCTCCCCAACCCGTAAAGATCGTGTCCCGCATAAAATTCTGAAAGCCCATCCCCATGAGGGTGCCAAGATGGTCAGCTTTCAGAACTTCATACCACCATCAGGTGGGTTGGCGAGACGTCGCCGACCAGTAGGCTTTGGCTCGTGAGACCGGGTAACTAACGGCGCCCGTCCCGTCCATGCGGGAGGCCGTAATGACGATCCCTCCATCATCGACCACCGTGAAGGTCCCGCACTGCCCGAGGTCCTCCGCCTTCTCAATCGCGCGCCGAGCAATCGCCCGGGCTTCTTCGAGCGGTAGCCTGAGATCGAGTTTGGACATAATTGCTTCCCTCCCGATATGCGTTGTAGTTCAGTCGCGACCGCTGACCCAAAACGCCTGTCGCCGTAGGCCACAACAGCCTCGGCCTCAGATGCCGGAACCACGATTCTTTGCTTCCTTCGGTTCGAACCCGGCGAGGATCTGGGGTGGTTCAGCCTTGGTTAGCGAGCATCTGTTCGAGGGTGTGCGAGGTGATCTCAATGATCGTGCCGAACGGGTCCTCGCAGTAGGCGAACTGATAAGGCTGCCCTTCGAACAGCTCCAAGGTCTTGGTGCGGATCTTCCCACCGGCCTGCTCGATCCGCCCCGCTAGGCCGGACACGTCGGGGTCGACGACGCAGAAAGGAAGATGCCCTGCCGCCAGTACCGGAAGTTGTCGTCCGGGGTCTCCGTGCCGGGGTCGATGAACTCGCAGATCTCGAGGGCCGTGCCGTTGGCGGTGGAGAGCTGGGCAAACCTCCACCTGCTGCAGCCGGGGCCGAAGATGTCCTCGGTGTGGCGGGCAAGAGGGCCGCCGTTGCTCACGTCGATCTCGGCAGGCGGCCCGATCAGTCGAAAGCCGAGGACCTCCTGGTACCAGTCAACTGCCGCGGCGAGATCCGGAACGGTGATGCCGATGTGTCCGATTGCGCGAGGGGGCGTGTTCATGTTCGTTCCTCCTGGTTGGTGAGCTCGAGCCGGCCGGGCTGGGAGTGGGGAGGGTGGGTCATAGGTCCAGCTCCAGGACGGGTGAGTGTGCTCGGGACGCGCATGTGGTGAACATGCCTTCGGCGTGCTCGTCGTCGGTGAGTACGTCGTCGCGGTGATCGGGCTCGCCGGCCAGCAGCCGTACGACGCACTCCCCGCAGATGCCCTGCTGACACGAGTACGGGGCATCAACGCCGTTCTCCAGCAGGACATCGAGCACGCTGCGCCCGTCGGGGACTTCGTACTCGGCGCCCGTGGAAGCCAGGCGGACGGTGAAGCCGCCCGATGCGCCCGCGCCTTCGTCCGGGGCCGCGTTGCCGAACCGTTCCTTGTGCAGGGCCTCCGGGGGCCAGCCCAGCGCCTCGGCCTTGCCCAGGACGTGGTCAATGAACCCGGCCGGGCCACAGACGTAGACCGCTGTGTGCGGTTGCGGATCGCCGAGGTCACGGGCGATGTCGAGCATCTGGCCTGGGCTCCCGTCATCGAAGTGAAAGATGACCCGGGGCTCGCCGGCCAGCTCGGGCACGAAGGCGGCGTGAGCACGGCTGCGCGCACAGTAGTGCAGCACCCAGTCGCCGCCCTCGGTCTCAAGCTGCCGCACCATCGCCAGCAGGGGGGTGATGCCGATTCCGCCGGCGAGCAGGACATGCCGCCGCGCCGTGACGAGGGGGAAGCGGTTGCGCGGCGCCGAGATCAGCAGCTGGTCGCCGACCTTGAGCGCGTGCATCGCCCGGGACCCCCCGCGTGAGGCGGGTTCGTTCAGCACGGCCAGGCGATACCGCCCGCTCTCGGGCGGCCCGCACAGTGAGTACTGGCGGACCAGGCCCGAGTCGAGCCGGACATCGACGTGCGCGCCCGCGGTGTAGGCCGGGAACTCGGCCGCGTCGGCCGGGGCGAGGTCGATCACCGCGATGTCCGGGGTGGCGAGGGAGTGGGAGACGATCACCGCCTCCATCCAGGTCACGGCCGTGTCCTCCTCAGGCTCCGGCAGCGGGAACAGCGGACGCGGTCTCGTCCGCCGTCGCCGTGGACCGGGTGAACAGGCCGGCCTCCACACGGCGGGGCGGCTCGTCGACCATGCTCACAGCCAGCGGGTCCCGGCCGGCCTCTACGTCGTCGACCATGGTCCTCAGCAGCCTGCGGAGCATCACCACGCCTCGGTCGGAGGTCGCCAGTGTCTCTTCGGAATGCAGCGTGATCGGGCCCTGCGACACCTGCGCCTCAGCGTCGCCGGGGAAGCGCTGGCGTTCCTCTTCGGTCAGCTCCCACGGCTGTTTGCCGTTCTGTGTGATGAGGAGAGCGAACCGGCTCATGCGCTCGGGATCGCCGGTACGGACCGAGAAGAACAACCGGTGGTGGGTGTCGTCGCTCGGAACGAACCAGAGCACCAGGTCGGGTCGCGCGTCGGGGGCCAGCTTCACGCCCTCCGGCAGCACAAGGACATTCGGCAGGTGAAGTTCCGCGCAGAAGCCCAGCACCGGCCGGACACCGTTCTCCGCCTTGTCCAGGAAGCGGATCTCGCTCTTGGCCCCGAACGCGGTCCGGGCGTAGCTGACGTTGTCGGGGAAGGCGTCGGGATCGAAGAAGTTCTCGGGGAAGCCGGTGGTGCCGACTCCGACGAACTGGTAGCCGCTGTGCTGGGAGTGCAGCCAGTTCGTGTGGCCCGGGTCGATCGAGTTCTCATAGACCTGAAGCCAGTTGCAGTCCTGCACCAGGCCGGTCACGCCCATTCCGGGCACCGGCCACTCGGCGTAGTACTGGTCGCCCTCTTCCAGGGGTTCCAGGCAGTCGTAGCGGGGGAGAGCGGGCTTGCGCTCGGGCGGTCCCATGTAGACGAACACGAGGCCGTACCTCTCCTCGACCGGGTACCACGGCTGGCGCGCGGCGTCCCGACGGCGGCCACGACCGGGTTCGAGCGCCTGCGCCAGGCAGTGCCCCTGGACGTCGAACTTCCAGCCGTGATAGCAGCAGCGGATGCCGTCCTCTTCGATGCGGCCGTAGTACAGGCTGCTGCCACGGTGAGCGCAGCGCTCGTAGACGACGCCGGGTCGGCCCTGGCCGTCACGGAAGACGATCAGGTCTTCGCCCAGGATGCGGGTACGGTGCGGTACGTCAGGGGTGAGCGTCGCCGACGTGGCGATCGGGTGCCAGTACCGTCGCAGCGCCTCGCCCATCGGCGTGCCCGGGCCGACCTCGGCCAGCCGTGCGTCGTACGAAGGGGTCGCGCGGCCGTAACCGGTGCCGGTGTCCACAGTGGGGGATTCGGTCATGTCGATCTCCTCGGCATTGGGGTGGGGGGAAAGCCGGCGAGATGTTCACCGGCTGCGGTGATCGCGCGCGGAACTGGCTGGGCACGCGTCGCGGAGTGGCATGCGTCATGCTGAACGCCTCAATGGCCTTTCAGGCCATTGCCGATCGTGCGGAACCGTCGGCGAGCAGGTCCCCCCACCGGACAGTGCATGGCGACCACCGGGCCGCCGGGATGAGCAGCAACGACGGCCCGGCACCGCACTCCTCCTAGCAGAGACAGGCAGCATTGGCCTCAAGACGGCCAGTACCGGTGGCCGATGCGAGGGCCATGCCTGGTAAAATATGCCCATCACTGGCACTTGTCAAAGAGAGGCACTTCTGTGAGTGGACAGGCCCCGCCTGCGGGCGGGTTGCGGGAGCGGAAGAAGGCGCTGACCCGGGCCACGATCGAGGCCAAGGCACTCGAGCGGTTCCTCAGCGAGGGGTTCGAGCAGGCCACACTGGAGGACATCTGCGCCGACGCCGTGGTGTCACTGCGGACGTTCTTCCGCTACTTCACCTCCAAGGAAGACCTGGTGTTCAGCCGGCTGCGGTCCCATCTCGGCCTCATCGAGGAACTCTTCGCCCGCCGCCCGGCCGACGAACCGCTGCTCACGTCGATGAGTGCGGTGATCGACCAGGCGGTGGCGGACTACGCCGCCGAGCCGGAGCGGGAAGTAGCCCGGCTCCGGCTCGTCGCCGACACCCCGGCACTGCAAGCCGGGAGGGCCACTGTGTTCTCCGGCTTCGAGAAGCTCACCCGTCGCGTCACCGCAACCCGCCTCCACGAAGCCGACGATTCCCGGCGCCCAAGGCTCGTCGCCGCAGCCACCGTCGCCGCATTCCAGGTCGGACTCGACATGTGGGTGGCCAGCGACGCCCGATCCGACCTCGCCGAACTCGTCCTCGACAACCTCGACGACCTCACCACGGGCATCCTCCCCCGACCGACAACAGGAACCGACGAGGACTCCCAGTCCACAAGATCACGATGATCACGGTCCGTGACGGTCAACGGCGGCCGAATGCGGGCGGCGTGTTCGGGCGCTGGAGCGACGGCACACCACCTGTGCTGCCCCTCCAGACACACACCTCACCCTCCGCTGTCCCGATCAGAGGCCCAGACTTCGGCCGGGCGGAGGTGCCGCCGCTGCCGACTCCGGTGGCCGACGCCGCGCGCAGGCGATGCAGGTACTGGTCCGACCGGAATCGGCGTTGACCACTCGCATCGGCGCCACCTCTGTCAGCAGCGGCCGTAGGCCCCGGAGGGCGTCCGCTTCCTGGTCCGCTCCCGGGGGGTCCTCACCGACGAGGAGTGGAAGCGCGTGAAGGCGGAGCCACCGCTGCCCACCGGGGGCGATGACGGGTGAACGACCGCGCGCGCCGGGCGTGCAGGGCACCCCGGCGCGGGAGGGCTCGGTCAGCGTCGAAGCGGGGTCCTGAGAGTCCAGTTCGCCATCTCGGCTCAAGGAAGTCGGCGCGCCGCATGGGATGGATAGTCGATCAGATCGTCAGCCGGATAATTCACTCCAGCCCACGGCCGTGCATGCCCCGTCCCCCATCTGTGGCGGTCGTGCTCGATGTGCACACCGGGTCCGTGCCGCACGCGGTCGCACGGACCCCTGCATACCTGGTGTCCCGGGTGCCGATCCGCGTCAGCGGTTGCCCAGCCACCAGGCGCCGGCGGTGAACAACGTTGTGCCGGCTGCCGCCGACGCTCCCCGCACCAGTGCAACAGCGCGCTGCGCGCGAGGCGTTCCAGTGTCCTGCCGGATGTCCTGATCCGCTTCGAAGTCATCGTGGTCTCCTTCGCGCGCCGCCCTGAGGGAGCGGAGCGTGTCGTTGTGGTGACGACCTTCTCCTGCGGCAACTGCCGCTGGACGGTGCGCTGTTGTTTCCGATGTCTTCGGATGACACCCCTGCGATGGCATGATTCCTGGATTGAATCGGACGGTCTGGGACGGCGGGGGTCGGGATGGGGCGCGCGGGGCAGCTGGGAAAGACTTAGGGCTCGCAGAGAATCAACGTGTTGCTTCCCGTGATGCGACTCGTTGTTGTGGTACGAGCGTCTCCGATGAGGTGCGCGGTCAACTCGCCGTGAAGTTCGGGGTGTTGTTTCCGCATCTGGACGAGCGGCAGCGGCGGCTGGTGATGGGGGCCGAGGCCCGGATCCTGGCGCACGGCGGTACCCGGACGGTCGCGAGGGCGGCCCAGGTCAGCGAGACGACGGTCCGCAAGGGCGTGGACGAGTTGGAGGCCGGCGAGGAGCCTCTGGGCCGGGTACGAAGACCCGGTGGCGGCCGCAAGAAGGCCGCGGACCTTGATCCGGGTCTGCGGCCCGCACTGCTGGCCCTGGTGGAACCCGATGAGCGGGGCGATCCGATGTCGCCGCTGCGCTGGACGGTGAAATCGACCAGGAACCTCGCCGCCGAGCTCACCCGTCAGGGACACAGGGTGAGCGCGGACACGGTCGGGGACCTGCTGCGTGAGGAGGGCTTCAGCCTGCAGGCCGGGGCCAAGACCATTGAGGGCAAGCAGCACCCTGACCGGGACGCCCAGTTCCGCTACATCAACGAGCAGGCCAGACAGCACATGGACGCCGGCCAGCCGGTGATCAGCGTGGACACCAAGAAGAAGGAACTCGTCGGCGACTACAAGAACGCGGGCCAACAGTGGCGGCCGGCCCGTGAGCCGGTACACGTCAAGACGCACGATTTCCTGGACCGGCAGGGACCGGGCAAGGCCATCCCGTACGGGATCTACGACATCGCCGCGAATACCGGCTGGGTCAGTGTCGGCACCGATCACGACACCGCCGCCTTCGCTGTCGCCTCCATCCGCCGTTGGTGGCAGGCACGAGGCCGGCACGACTACCCGGCCGCCACCCGTCTGCTGATCACCGCGGACGCAGGCGGGTCCAATGGCTACCGAACCCGCGCCTGGAAGACGGAACTCGCAACACTGGCCGCGGAGACGGGTTTGGACATCACGGTCTGCCACATGCCGCCGGGCACCTCGAAGTGGAACAAGATCGAGCACCGGCTGTTCTCCCACATCTCCATGAACTGGCGTGGCCGCCCTCTGACCAGCCATGACGTTATCGTGAACAGCATCGCGGCGACCGCGACCCGCACCGGGCTGACCGTTCACGCCGAACTCGACCCGGGCACCTACGACACCGGCATCAGGGTCACCGACAGCGATATCGACGCCCTGCCCATGCACCGGCACCGCTTCCACGGCGACTGGAACTACACCCTCCACCCTCAACCTCGCGACACCACAGCCGATGCGGCCAAGAACCCGCGGTCAGCCGGCTCATCCGCACAGCCCGGTACTAGGTGTCTGCGTAGCCCGGAGCTGACCGGGATGCCCGAACCGGCACTGGACGAACTCGTCGACCAGCTCACCTCGAAACTCGATGAGTTACGTGAGCAGGGACGGCTCCAGCAACGCGGAGGTGAGCGTATCCGTGCTCGCGGGGCAGGGGCCAAGGACAAGCTGACCACCGCCGACAGAGTCCTGGCCACCGTGCTCTACCTGCGCAAAATCGGCACCCGAGACCTCCTCGCCCAGCTCTTCGGAGTCAACGGCAGCACCCTCACCAGGGTCGTTGACCAAGTCCAGCCCCTCTTGGCCGAGCACGGCCACACCATCCCCCCTTCGCCGATAGCAGATGAGTGTGGCCGCGATGCCGGCGAAGGCGAGGAAGTGTTCGGCCTTGCGTTCGTAGCGACGGTGCAGACGGCGGCACCCGGATAGCCACGCCACCGTCCGCTCCACGGTCCAACGGTGACGGCCCAGGCGCTGGGAGGACTCGATACCCTTACGGGCGATACGGGGTGTGAATGTTCCGGGATCGGAGCCATTTCCGCAGGTGGTCGTAGTCGTAGCCCTTGTCTCCGTGCAGCTTGGTGGGGCGGCGTCGACGCGGTCCACGGCGAGATCGGATGGGCGGTATGCCGCGGACGAGGGGTTCGAGACCCTGGCTGTCGTGGGTATTAGCTGCGGAGATGCCGATGGAGAGGGGCAGACCGGTCCGCTCCGTGATCAAGTGGATCTTCGAGCCCTTCTTGCCGCGATCGACAGGATTCGGGCCTGTCAGCTCCCCCCTTTGAGGGCTCGCATGTTCACGGAGTCAATCGCGCACTGCGACCCGTCCAGATCTCCCCGGGCGCCGAGTTCGTCCAGCACCAGACGGTGGAGCTTCGCCCACACCCGCGCAGCGGACCACTCGGAGAACCGTCTGTGGATGGTCCGCCACGACGCGCCGAAGACCGGCGGCAACTGCCGCCATGTGCATCCCGAGGTAGCGACAAAGATGATCGCGGCAAGGACAGCGCGATCGTCAACTCGCCGGCGGCCACCGCCCTGCGGCCTTGTGGGAATCGGCGGTCTCACAGCCCGGAACAACTCCCACAACCCCTCCGGCACCAGCCCCTCAACGAAGCCCATCGAGTACAGCCCCCTCCGTCGGTACCGGACTCACCGAATCGTCAACGGCCTTCCCAGGCGCCCCGAAACGCGCGAGGTAGTGCCACACCTTCTTGATCGCCTGGGGGTCGTGGTGGTCGGCACGCGCTGCCTCCCCGACGATGCGCGGATTGAGTACGCCGTCGACGGCGATCTGTGCGCCCAAGTCGACGTACTCCTGACCGCGGTAGCCGGGATGACGGAGGAGTTCTGCGACATTGAGTCGGAAGCCGGGGTGCCACTCCACGGGGCAGCCCAGGCGTAAGGCCGCAACCTCCACAGCCGTCCCTCGATAGCAGGGGTCGAGGACCAGCGCCTCGGCGTGGCAGTTCGGTCGCACAGGCCCGTGGACCTGCGCCTCGATGTAGTCGTCAAGGTTGTCCTGGCGATCGGCGAGGGCAAGCTCGATGAGCCCCATGCGGGCCGCGACACCGAAATCCGAGGGTTCAAGGAAACTGTCCGGGTAGCAGAACGTGGTCCGCGTCAGCGTCTCGGCCGTCAGCCGAAAGTGGGCAGAGCCGAACCGCGGTGCCCCGCCGACGGGCTTGCGACGGAAGTTCAACGCCCCGTAGACGGGCCGCTCATGAGCGGGCGCTTCGTCGTAGGCTCCGTCGAAGATCCGGCTCTCCCAGCGCCACCGGTCGCCGCCGGGATATGCGGTCAGTCCGCCGTTGCTGGTCCCCGTGACGAACTGTGAGCGGTAGACACCGTCCTCGGCCATGGCATCCAGGATCGGCTTGTCGTGCAGTAGCCGGTCCGGGTGGAAGTTGAGGGTCACCCGCAGCGTCGGGTCCATCGGAGGGCCCGACGCCAGTCCCGCGACATGGCCAAGGGCCCGTTCCTGTGGTGTCTGGGAGGCTGCGGAGCTCATCCGCACAGTGTTCCTCAAGCTGATCAACCGCTGCACGCGGATTGTCTACCGACAGTCCGGCCATGCGGGAGACGGAGTTGAGCACCAATCGAGACGATCTCTCAGCGCGGCGTTTAACGTGGGCGGGCTTGGTGTTCCTTGATTGACTCGGCGCGTTTGACCGTCTTGCCGACGTGGTGGCGCCTGGCCCGGCGTTTGTTTTTCGAGCCTGCAGGCCGTCCCGGCCCCGGCCGGGATGGTTTCGGTGCGGCTGCCGGATGGGTCGTGGTCGCGCGGACGTTGCGAAACCCCCGCCGCACTCGGGCGGGGGTGAGCCGGCGGGGCTCGGTGCGGCGTTCCCAGGGCCGGCGGAGGTCCTCGGCGAGGGGTCGGGCGAGGCGGAGCTGGGTGTGGGCGGCGATGATGAGCCAGGTCCACAGGTCGGCGGTGTCCGCGTGGCGGACCTTCGGGGCGGTCCAGCCGAGGGTCTGTTTCATGAGCCGGAAGGTGTGCTCGAGATCGAATCTGCGGAGGAAGGACTGCCACCAGCGGTCCACGTCCACCGGCGTCGCGGCGGTGGCCGAGCACCACAGCCAGACCGGTTTTGGGTCACGATCGCCCGGCAGGTACTCGACCTTCAGGCGGATCAACGTGCCGTGCAGGATGGGCAGTTCTTCTTTCGTGTGCTCCAGCCAGGGGCCGCGGTGGGTGAGCCGGGGGTGCATCCGGTCCCAGGCTCTGGCCTCGGCCTTGCCGTAGCGGGTGGTGTCTGTGACCGTGTTGACCTCGGGTTCGTGCCAGCTGTCGGGCTTGGCGAAGGTCAGGACGTCGCCGTGCCGGCGTGGCCGTCCGCCCTTCGGCCCGGAGCGGGCGGGGCCGGGGTCGCGGAGCATGACGCGGTCCGAGCGCAGGCGTCCGACCAGGACGACGGGCAGGCCCGCCAGGGCGTGGGAGAGGTAGGCGACGTCGTAGCCGGAGTCCATGACGATCCAGATCTCCGGATCACTGGCCTGCCACTGCCCAGCCTTGATCAACCGCTCGACGACGCCTCGCAGTTGGGCAGCAGTGACGGCGGTCGCGTCGTCCGCCGGCCCGAGGCGCACCGCGTCCAGCAACGCGACCCAGGAGGTCCGGCCGGTCTCCAGGGCGGCAACGAAGGAGTACGGCCAGCCCGGCACGAACTGATCCGTCTTGCGATCGCCGCGCCCGTAGACGTGGCAGAACAGCCGGTCGTCGCTGGTCGGGGCATCGGGGCGGAGCCAGTTGCTCACGTCCACGGCCAGCACGATCCGCCCGTCGGCCGCCCTCGGCAGCGGCAGGCCGACCAGGGTGCGGCGCAACCGCGTCGGCTCCAGCCAGCCCCGGTCCAACGCGGCATACAAGGCACCGTGCCCCCGCTGGTGCTCGACCGCCAGGCAGAGCTCGACCAGGGTCTTCACCGGCCCGTCCGCGCACAGCACGGCGTCTGTGAGCTCGAAGAGCGCGTCCTGGCGAGCGTAGAGGCATTCGTAGAACTCGACCAGAAAGCGGGACAACGCGCTCAATGCCTCGCCCGCGGGCGCATCGACAGACAGACTCATACACAGCGGCCGTTCTCTCGTGCTTCGTTACTCGACATCTCGAAGCGTGGGGAACGGCCGCCTCCGCTGTCCCGGGAAGAACCGCAGATCAGCAGGTCGGGTGACCTGCGAGGTTAAACGCCAAGCTCAGTCTTTGACAGTGCCCTGAGCGGTGAGCGCGACCCGGGTCAGGAGGTCTCGGAACTGGGTCCGCTGTTCCTCGCTCAACTCCGCAAGCAGCTTCGCTTCAGCGGCCGCGA
>NZ_JBEZWN010000044.1:53928-65680 GCF_040637495.1 Streptomyces sp. NPDC029044 | reverse complement strand
GGCGTTGACTTTTGGCACGCTGTTGAGTTCTCAAGGAACGGTCGCTTCCTTTGTACTCACCCTCTCGGGCTTTCCTCCGGGCGCTTCCCTTCGGTGTTCCAAACTCTATCAGTGTTTTTCCGGCCCCCTGACCACTCTCCCGCAGGCATGCAGAAGGTGATCCAAAGTTAGGATCTGACAAGTTGGTTGCTGCCCGGCCGGGACGCAAGGTTGCATCGCTCAGCCCCAGGCAGGAGTACGACTGTACACGCGGCCGCGGAGCGGGTGCAAATCCATTTGAGGTATGGTCTAGACCACTTCGAGGTGCTCGCGCGGAACCGGCACTTCAGGTGACATACGCTGCTGAACAGTGTGCCGCCCGGTACCTACAGGGACGGCCATATCGATCTCCATCCCTGGGAGGCTTCCCATGACCACCGTGACGTCCCCGCTCGCAGGACGCGCCATCGGACTGGCAGCCGTGCCGGATCCCGTCTTCTCCGGGGCCATGGTCGGCCCGGGCACAGCGATCGACCCCGTACGTGAGCCTTCCGAGGCCGTCTCCCCCGTGGACGGCGTCATCGTCTCCCTGCACCCGCACGCGTTCGTCGTCGTCGACGAGAGCGGACACGGGGTGCTCACCCACCTCGGTATCGACACCGTGCAGCTCAACGGCGAGGGTTTCGAGCTGCTCGTGAACAAGGGCGACACCGTCACGCGCGGACAGGGTGTCGTGCGCTGGAACCCGGCCGCCGTCGAGGCCGCCGGCAAGTCCGCGATCTGCCCGGTCGTAGCCCTGGAGGCCACGGCCGAAGCTCTCTCCGATCTTCGCATCGACGGCGAAGTGAAGGCCGGCGACAGTCTCTTCCTCTGGAAGTGATGTCAGTGCCGTCGCAAGACGGCGAGTACGACAACCACCGCGGCGGCGGGGCCCGCCGCTCTATCGGAGACGGGTGAGATGGAGACAACGTTGCAAGGCGTCGGGGTGAGCCACGGTGTGGCCATCGGCGAGGTTCGGCACATGGGAACGGCGGTGCTCGAGCCGCCCGCGAAGCAGATCCCGGCGGAAGAGGCGGAGCGTGAGCAGGGGCGCGCCCGCAAGGCCGTGGAGGCGGTGGCGGCTGACCTGATGGCACGCGGCAACCTGGCCGGCGGTGAAGCCCAGGCCGTGCTCGAGGCGCAGGCCATGATGGCCCAGGACCCCGAGCTGATGGCCGATGTGGAGCGGCGGATCGCCGTCGGCAGCACGGCGGAGCGCGGCGTTTACGACGCGTTCGCCTCCTACCGCGAGCTGCTCGCGGGGGCCGGTGAGTACCTGGCTGGTCGCGTGGCCGACCTCGACGACGTGCGGAATCGTATCGTCGCCCGTCTGCTGGGTGTGCCGATGCCGGGCGTGCCCGACAGCGACGAGCCCTACGTCCTGGTTGCCCGTGATCTCGCCCCGGCCGACACCGCGCTGCTGGACCCGACCCTGGTGCTGGGCTTCGTCACGGAGGAAGGCGGTCCGACCAGCCACAGCGCGATTCTGGCCCGGGCGCTCGGTGTGCCGGCCGTGGTGGCACTGCCGGGAGCCGGTGAGCTCGCCGAGGGCACGATGATCGCAGTCGACGGCAGCACGGGCGAGATCTTCGTGGACCCGAGCAAGGAGAAGAAGGCTCAGCTCGAGGCCGCGGCCGCCGAGCGGAAGGCCGCGTTGGCCGCGTCGACCGGGCCCGGAGCCACCGCGGACGGTCACAAGGTGCCGCTGCTCGCGAACATCGGCGGCCCCGCTGATGTGGCGGCCGCCGTCGAGGCCGGTGCCGAGGGAGTGGGCCTCTTCCGTACCGAGTTCCTCTTCCTGGACGACAGCAAGCAGGCGCCGTCCGAGGAGAAGCAGGTCGCTGCGTACCGGCAGGTGCTCGAGGCGTTCCCCGAGGGGCGTGTCGTGGTGCGGGTGCTGGACGCGGGCGCGGACAAGCCGCTCGACTTCCTCACGCCGGCCGACGAGCCGAACCCTGCGCTCGGCGTGCGGGGGTTGCGGACGCTTCTGGACCACCCGGAGGTCCTGCGTACCCAGCTGACCGCGCTGGCCAAGGCCGCGGAGGGGCTGCCCGTCTACCTCGAGGTCATGGCCCCGATGGTGGCGGACCGTACGGATGCCCGGGCCTTCGCGGACGCCTGCCGTGCGGCTGGGCTGCGGGCGAAGTTCGGTGCGATGGTCGAAATCCCGTCGGCCGCGCTGCGGGCTCGCTCGATCCTTCAGGAGGTCGAGTTCCTGTCGCTCGGGACGAACGACCTCGCTCAGTACACTTTCGCCGCCGACCGGCAGGTGGGCGCTGTGTCCCGGCTCCAGGATCCTTGGCAGCCCGCTCTGCTCGACCTGGTGGAGCTGTCCGCCGAGGCGGCGAAGGCCGAAGGCAAGAGCTGTGGTGTCTGCGGTGAGGCCGCGTCCGACCCGTTGCTCGCGTGTGTGCTGACCGGTCTGGGCGTCACCTCTCTCTCGATGGGTGCGGCGTCGATTCCCTATGTCCGGGCGACGCTGGCGAAGTACACGCTGGCGCAGTGCGAGCGGGCTGCTGCGGCGGCGCGGGCGACGGACAGCGCTGAGGACGCGCGCAGCGCGGCGCAGGCGGTGCTGTCGGGCGAATAGGGCCGGGCCCGGCCCACGACGGTTCTCCCGGGAGGGGTGCTCCACCGAGGTGGGGCGCCCCTCCCGGCGTTTCAGTGCTGGTGCCCGGGGGTGGGTTTCTCCTCCCCGAGGTCGGGCGGCGCGCAGTAGTCGACGTTGGATTCAGGGGAGATCAGGTCTCCGGATTCGACGTCGGTGCAGTAGGCGTCGAAGACCTCTCCCGCGGTGAGGGGTTCGAGTCCGTAGCCGCGCATGCGCCAGCCGTAGACGCGGTCGGGGCTGTCCGGGGCGCTGGTGCGGATGACGAGTCCTCCGGGGCTCTCGGTGGCCAGGCCGAGGGCCAGGATCGTCGTGAACTCGAGGGCTTCGGTCTCGTTCAGTTCCAGGGAGGCCCCGTCGTCGGTGATGTGGAGGGCAGCGGTGAGGGTTTCGGGCGGTCCGGTGACACTGCAGACGAGGTGACGGTCGCCGGGTGGGGCGGTGTCGAGGATGCGGACGAGCAGGCCGGCGGCCCGTGTGAAGGCGGCGCGTCCGATGTCTTCGCCGCAGGAGGTGCAGGGGCCCAGGCGGGCGAGGAGGGTGGTCGCGTACTCCCAGGTGGCCTGCCGTACGGCTTCGTCGACGAGGGCCGGGAGCAGGTCGGCCAGTGGGCGGCCGTCGTAGGGAAGGGTCGGGCCTGTGGCGGCGATCTGCGCGGTGAAGCGTGTGCGGCTCGACGGGTGGTCGGGGTCCAGGCCCTTCTGTACGCAGAACTCGGCGTACTCCTCGGGGTCGAAGAGGGCCACCGTGGTGTGGCTGCCCTGCAGGGCGCGGGTCCTGAGGAGGGCCTCCACCTGTTTGAGGTAGGTCGCGTGGTCGGCGAAGGTGAAGCTGCGGTAGCGCCGCATGGCCCGGAAGTCGTGCTCGTCGGTCAGCAGGCCGATGGTGCCGGCGATTTCGCGGTGCAGGACGCGCCGCATGGTCCGGTTTTCGGTGTGCGCCATTGTTTCCCCCTGTGCACGGTCGATCAATGCTCACTCACAGTAATCGGCGGCACTGACAATGGCCTGACTGCGGGAGATCGCGTGCTCAGGCGAGGCCGGAAGGGGCAGGTCACAGGGGGGGGTAGCCGGGTGACCTGCCTCCGGAGCGCCGGTGACGGGGAGTGTGTGACGGGGGGGTGCGGTCAGACGCGCTTGCGGGCCAGTTCCTCGTAGAAGTTCAGCAGGTCGAGGTTGTCGATGGAGCCCGGGTTGACCGCCTTCTCCAGGGGGGTGCCCTGGAGGAGGCGCTTGACGGGGACCTCGATGCGCTTGCCGGTGAGGGTGTGCGGGACCCCGGGTACTTCGATGATCTCGTCGGGGACGTGGCGCGGCGACAGTTGCTCGCGGATCGTCTGCTTGATGCGGTTGAGCAGGGCCTCGTCGAGGACCGCGCCGGGGGCCAGGTGCACGAAGAGGGGCATCCAGTAGCCGCCGTCGGGCTGCTCGATCCCGATGACGAGGGACTCCTTGATCTCGGGGAGCCGCTCGACGGCTTCATAAATGTCGGCGGATCCCATGCGGACGCCCTGGCGGTTGAGCGTGGAGTCGGAGCGGCCGTGGATGACGACGGATCCGCGGGAGGTGACGGTGATCCAGTCGCCGTGCCGCCACACGCCGGGATAGGTGTCGAAGTAGCTGTCGTGGTAGCGGCTGCCGTCGGGGTCGTTCCAGAAGTGGATGGGCATCGACGGCATGGGGTTGGTGACGACGAGTTCGCCGACCTCGTCGATGACGGGACTGCCGTGGGGGTCCCAGGACTGGAGGTCGGTGCCGAGGCAGGGGGCCTGGAGTTCGCCGACGTGGACCGGAAGGGTGGGTACGGCTCCGGCGAAGCAGGAGCACACGTCGGTGCCGCCGCTGACGGAGGCGATCCACAGGTCGTCGCGGACCTCGTCGTGCAGCCAGCGGAAGCCGTCGGGCGGCAGGGGCGAGCCGGTGGTGGCGACGCACTGGACCGAGGAGAGGTCGAAGTCGCGGGACGGGTGCACGTCCGCCTTGCGGCAGGCCATGACGTAGGCGGCGGAGGTGCCGTAGAGGGTGGCCTCGGTGCGTTCGGCGATCCGCCACTGGGCGCCGGTGTCGGGGTAGCCGGGGCTGCCGTCGTAGAGGACGATCGTGGTGCCGGTGAGCAGGCCGGAGACGAGGAAGTTCCACATCATCCAGCCGGTCGAGGTGTACCAGAAGAAGCGGTCCTCCGGGCCGAGGTCGCAGTGCAGGCCGAGTTGCTTGAGGTGCTCGACCAGGATGCCGCCCTGGGACTGGACGATGGCTTTGGGCAGTCCGGTCGTGCCGGAGGAGTAGAGCACCCACAGGGGGTGGTCGAAGGGCACCTGCTCGAAGACGGGCTGCGTGTCGGCCGAGGTCAGGGCCGACCATTCCAGGGCTCCCTGGGGTGCCTCGGTACCGAGGAGCGGGATGTGGATCACTGCGCGCAGGGTGGGCAGTTCGTGCCGCAGTTCGGCCACGACCTGACGTCGGTCGTGCTCCTTGCCGCCGTAGCGGTAGCCGTCGACCGTGAAGAGCACGACCGGTTCGACCTGCTGGAAGCGGTCGAGGACACTGCGGGCGCCGAAGTCGGGCGCACAGGACGTCCAGACCGCGCCCACGGCGGCTGTGGCCAGGAGGGCGACCACCGCCTGCGGGACGTTCGGGAGGTAGCCGCTGACGCGGTCGCCGGGGCGTACTCCGAGAGCGCGCAGTTCGGCGGCGAGGGAGCCGACCTGGCGGCGCAGCTCGGCCCAGGTGACGGGGCGCGGTTCGTGTGTCTCGTCGACGTGGAGGAGGGCCGGCTCGTCCGCGCGGGTGTCGGCCGCGCGCAGGGCGTGTTCGGCGTAGTTGAGGGTCGCTCCGGGGAACCACTGGGCGCCCGGCATCGAGCGGTCTCCCAGCACGCGCGCGTAGGGGTGCGAGAAGCGGACGTCGAACCACTCGGTGACGGCTCTCCAGAAGGTGTCCAGGTCGTCGACGGACCAGCGCTGCAGGGCCGCGTAGCCGCCTTCGGCGGGGGCGCCGTGGTGTTCGGCGGCCCAGGCCTGGAACCTGGTGATCCGTGCCCGGGCGATGCGCCCGGGATCGGGCTGCCAGAGCGGCTGGAAACTGTCGGTCGACATGGTCGGCTCCCGGACTGTGCGCGTCGTGTGCGTCCTCCGCGCACGGGCTGGGGTGTGCGCGTGAGCGGCTGGCACGGACAATGCCATGTGATCGACTTCGGCACCAGGGTGCGCCCCACATAGTCCGTGTCGTGAAGATGTGGTCCTGGCACGGGTGAACGGCAGTTGAACGACACCCGTTTGCGAGGCGGTCAGTGGCAGGGTGAGCAGCATGAACGGTCGTGACCTGGTGCGTTCGGTGAAAGCGGTGGCTTCGGTGGGGGCGGCGCAGGGTGTGCGTACCGTACGAGCAGCGTGGCGCAGGAGCCGGGCCGACGCCACCGGGCTGCCGGCGCGGGGGGCCGAGCGTGCGCGGGTGCCCGGGCTGGTGGAGGGCGCGGCGCCGGGGCCGGGGGGCGGCGTCGTCCGGTTCAGCCGGTCGGAGCTGCGGATTCTGGTGGCCGTGAACGGGGCCGTTTTCTGGGGCTGGGACGGGGCGGAGCCCGAGCCGTCGTACGCGCTGGCCGGCCGTTGCCCGGAGCCCGATCCGCGGGCGGTGCTGGAGCCGGACAAGGACGGCGGCTGGCGTGTGGTGGCCGAGCGGGCGACGGTGGTGGTCTCGCGGCACGGCGCGGTGGAGGTGCTCACTCCGGGTGGTGTGACCCTGCGGCGTGATCTGCCGCCGCGGTGGTGGGAGCCGGTCGGCGGCGGCCCGGCGCGCTGGATGCAGCGATCGGAGGTGGGCGCCGACGCGCGGTTCTTCGGACTCGGGGGGCGTGCCTCGGGGCCTCGGCTGCCGGACGGGACGTACCGGCTGTGGAACACCGATCCGGGCCGTTCCTTCGCGCCGGGGGACGATCCGCTGTACATCACGATGCCGGTGCAGCTGGTGGTGTCCGACGGAGGTACGCATCTGGCGTTCCACGACAGCTCGTGGGACGGCACGGTGACGCTGCGGGAGGGCGAGGAGGGCGCGGGTTCGGGGCACGACCGTGCCGGGACGAGCGAGCTGCGGATGGACGGTGGCCCGCTGCGCTGCTGGGTGATGGTGGGCACTCCCGCGCGCGTGCTGCTCGCCTGGGCGTCGCTCACCGGGGCACCCGCGCTGCCGCCCGCGTGGGCACTCGGGCACCATCACGCGCGGTGGGGGTTCGGCAGCGAGCAGGAGGTACGGCGGATCGTCACCGGATACCTGGAACACGGTCTGCCGCTGGATGCCGTGCACCTGGACATCGACCACTTGGAGGCGCACCAGGTCTTCACCGTCGACCAGGACCGCTTCCCGAAGCTGCCCGTCCTGGCCGAGGAGCTCCGGCGGGGCGGCGTCAGACTGGTGTCGATCGTCGACCCGGGCGTGAAGGCCATGCCCGGCCGTGCGGTGTACGACGGCGGGGTCGCCGAGGACGCGTTCGTGAGGAGCGCCTCGGGGGACGTGGTGGAGGGTGTCGCGTGGTCCGGGGAGGTGGTCTTTCCCGACTTCACGCACGCGCGCGTGCGGGCGTGGTGGGGCGGGCTCTACGAGGAGCGGCTCGCCCAGGGCTTCTCGGGCTTCTGGCACGACCTGAACGAACCCACGTCGTTCACCGCCTGCGGTGAGTCGACGTTGCCGCGGTCCGCCCGGCACTCCCTGGAAGGGCGGGGCGGTGACCACCGGGAGGCGCACAACGTGTACGCCCTGTGCATGGCCAGGGCGGCCTACGAGGGGCTGCGGAAGCTCGCTCCCGAGGAGCGGCCGTTCCTGTTCTCCCGCTCCGGGTGGGCCGGCATGCAGCGCTACGGAGGGACGTGGTCGGGGGACGTGGCCGGCGGCTGGCCGGGGCTGCGGGCCTCTCTGGCCCTGGTGATGGGGCTCGGGCTGTGCGGTGTCCCGTATTCGGGGCCCGACATCGGGGGCTTCGACGGGGATCCGTCCCCCGAGTTGTATCTGCGGTGGTTCCAGCTGGGCGCTTATCTGCCGCTGTTCCGTACGCACGCGAGTCTGCGGGCGGGGCGCAGGGAGCCGTGGGAGTTCGGTGGCGAAGTGCTGGAGCACGCGCGCGTGGCGCTCGTCGAACGCCGGCGGCTGCTGCCGTACTTCATGACGCTGGCGCATCTGGCGCGGCGTACGGGAGCGCCCTACGTGCGGCCTCTGTGGTGGACGGCGCCGGAGGAGCGGGCCCTGCGGGAGTGTCAGGACGCCTTTCTGCTGGGTGACAGCCTGCTGGTGGCACCGGTGCTGGACCCGGGCGCCGACCGGCGCGCGGTGCAGTTGCCGAGGGGGCGCTGGTACGACACCGCGACAGGGCGGGCGTACGAGGGGCCGGGGAAGGTGCTCGTCGACGCGCCCCTGTCGCGTATCCCCGTGTTGGCACGCGCGGGTGCGGTGCTCCCGGTACGCGGGGAGGACGGCGGGCTGGAGCTGGAGGTGTGGGCGCCCGCCCGGGGGCGGACCGGGGGCGGGCTGGTCGTGCCGGACGGGGGCGACGGGTGGGACGAGCCGGAGATCGAGCGCTACACCGCTCGGTGGACGGGCTCGCGGGTGGTCGTGGAGCGGGAGGGTGAGGACGGCGGGGGCGTGCCGCCCTACCCGGTGCGCGTCCGCGGGGCCGGTGAGCCGTGAACGGAGAGCGGTGAACGGTGAGCCGTGAGCGGTGAGCCGTGAGCGGTGAGCCGTGAGCGGTGAACTCAGATGTACCGGCCCTCGAACCAGGCCCGTACGGCCAGGGTGTGCAGGGGGAAGGCGAGTTCCTCGGGCCTGCGCAGGAGGTGCCAGCCCGCTGTCTCGTCCGTGGCGGTGGAGGAGGGCAGGCCCTCGGCGGGACGCTCCGGCAGGAGACCGAACAGCAGCAGGTGTCCGTCGGGTGAGCTCATCGCGTCGGCGAGCCGTACGTCACGGCCGGCGGCGTCGATGCCGGTTTCCTCCCGGAGTTCGCGTATGACGGCCTGCCGCCAGTCCTCCCGGTCGTCGATGTAGCCACCGGGCAGGGCGGTGCCCCCGCGCGCGGGGGCGATGGTTCGGGTGATGACCACCAGGGCGGTGCCCTGGGTGTCGTACACGGGCTGGAGGGCCACCGCGACCGGGAGGGGATTGCGGTAGGCCACGGCCCCGCACACCGGGCAGGTGCGGGGCCAGCCGGTGACGCCCTCTCCGTAGGGCGCGCCGCAGCTCGAACAGTGGGAGTTCGGCGCGGAGTTGGAAGCGGAGTGCTGATTCTCGGACACGCGGCGGACTGTAGCCGATCACGGGGAGGGCGTCTCGGGCAGGCTGCTCAGTGAGCGCCGGTCAGCGACTTGCGGGACACGGGGAAGTCGAAGTACGTGTCGGGATAGGCCTCGGGCTTGAAGGTGTAGTGCCACCACTCCTCCGCCAGGTTCACGAATCCGAGCCCTTCCAGGGTGCTCTTGAGGAGCAGCCGGTTGTGGCGCTGGCGGCCCTGGATGCGGGGGTCGAGGGTGTGCGAGAGGGTGTCGAAGCAGTCGAATCCGGTCCCCATGTCGACCGAGTTGTCGGGGAAACGCTCGCCCTGGGGTGCGAAGCACGGCACCAGGGGCTCTCCGGGACGGTAGGGCCTGGTCGGCTTCGCCGGGAGTCTGACGAGCGTGACGTCCAGGGTGGAACCGCGACTGTGGCCGGATTTCGCCGCGATGTACCCGTCGGCGAACAGCCGGGTCTTGTCGATGTTCGGGTAGAACTCGCCCTTCATGGCCTCGTCGTCGAGGTCCTCGGCCCAGCGGACGAAGTGGTCCACCGCCCGTTGGGGCCGGTAGCAGTCGTACACCTTGAGCGTGTAGCCCTGGCGCAGGAGCTTGCGTTGCGCCTTGTGGAGGGCTTCGGCGGCGGGGCGGGTGAGGATGCAGACGGGCTGCCGGTAGCCGTCGATGCGCTCGCCCACGAAGTTGTGCGGGGTGACGTAGCGCATCTCCTGGATGATCGTCGGGTCCACGCTGCTCAGTGCCACGAAGTCCGCCGGTGCCTTGGGGTCGGTGCCGGCCCGGGCGGTCGCGGCGGGGGCGGTCGATGCCAGCAGGGCGGCGAACGCGGTGATCAGGGCACGTGCCACGGTGGTGAGTCGTGTCATGCCCTGCGTCTATCAGGAGTGGGGGCGTTGAGGGAAGAGATCGCGGCGGGCGTGGCAACTGCCCGCCGCACTGGGGGGCGTGCTGCGGCTCTCCGGCCGACCGTGACACAACTCTGACATCCCGTCACACCTCTGAGCCATACGCTGCGTGATCGCTCCGGAATGCTGCGTGAACGTCTCATGAACTGCGCCTGGGTGCGTGCCGGTGACGTCGATCATGCTCCCGTGCACTCCTGGACGGACACTCTCCGCTTCGCCTTCCAACCGGTGGTCAATCTGACGACCGGCGCGGTCGCGGGGCTGGAGATACTCGCCCGGCCGGAGACCGGCGACATCCTTGCCGAGGCCCGCCGGGACCCCGGGCTCGACTGCCGGCTGGCGGTGTCGGCGGTTCGTGCGGCGGCTCGCAAGGAGACCTTGCTTCCGCTGTTCGTCAACGTGTTCGCCGGGACGCTCGCGGACCTCGGCGGGCTCCCGTCACTGCACGATGCCGTGCAGGAGGCGGGGCGACTGCCCTGGGAGGTCACGATCGACCTCTGCCCGCCGTACACGCATGTGCCGCAGCAGGCTCTGCTGGAGGCGGTGGCCACGCTGCGCGGGCAGGGTTTCCGGATCTGCGCGGACGGGATCGGGGACGGGGACGTGCCCTTGCGGCTGCTCTCGGACCTCTCCCCCGGCCTGGTGAAGCTGGACGCGTCGCTGCTGGCGCGACCGGCGGTGGTGCGTTCGATGCGGACGTTGTGCGACGAGCTGGGGGCGCTCCTGGCCGTGGAGGGTGTGGAGACCGAGGGCCAGTGTGCGGCGGCGCTGGCGGGCGGAGCGCAGCTGGCGCAGGGCGAGCTGTTCGCACCACCGGCGCGCCTCCCCGCCGCGGACGTCTACGTCCCGCCACGCTCTCCCGCCGAGGTGGCCGCACCGCGGACGGGGCCGTCGGTGCGGGAGTTCGTCCGGCCGGCGGCCCTGCTGCCGGCCACCGCGTCCGCTGGGCAGGTGCGCGCCCTGCTGACGGGGGCGCCGGACGTGTCCGGGGTGCTGCTCGTGGACACCACCGGCGCGCCGGTCCGGTCGGTGCACCGCTCCCGCTTCCTGCTGTCGATGTCGGGGCGCTACGGACACGCCCTGTATGCCGACCGGCCCGCGGCCAAGCTCGGCGACCCGCCGCGGACGGTGGGCGTCGACGCCACGGCATGGGAGGTCCTGGACGTGGTGGCGGTCGGAGGGCGGGAGCGCACGTCGGACGACGTGGCCGTGGTGGACGAGCACGGGCGGTGCGTTGGGGCCGTGCGGCTCGCGGACCTCGTGCGTGCGCTGGCGGAGACACGGGTGGAGGAGGCGGCGGGGCTCAATCCCCTGACGCGTCTGCCCGGCTCGGACGCGATCACCGGCGAGGTGGACCGGCGGATCGCCGCGGGACGGGCGTTCGCGTTGAGCTGGCTGGACGTCGACCACTTCAAGCAGGTAAACGACGGGGCCGGGTTCGCGGCGGGCGACGAGCTGATCCGTGCGGTGGGCCGGGCGCTGCAACGGGCCGCGACGGGAGGCGCGCGCGTGGGGCACATCGGCGGGGACGACTTCCTGGTGCTCGCCGATCCGGACGGTCTCGATCCGCTGGCCGCTTCGGTGCTGGACGCCGACTGGTCGGCTGGGGGCCGGCCGGTCACGCTGTCCCTCGCGACGGTGCTGTGCACGCCGGGCAGTGTGACCGACCACCGGCAGGCGGCGGCCTGCCTGGCTCCGTTGAAGAAGGCGGCGAAGGCGCTGTGCGGGGCGAGTTGGGTGCTGGGCCGGGCGGGCGTGCCGGGCCATGAAGCCCGCAGGGGCTCGCGACCGGCGCCGGAGTCGGCGGGGTGCGGGGTGCCGGTCGAGAGGGGCGTGCAGGGCGTCTGAGGCGTGCGGGAGGCGCCGATTCGGCTGCCACCCGACGGGCTCGTCCGGGCTCCGGGCGTGAGTTCCCGGCCCACCGGATCTGGTCGGGCGGGGTCCCCATGGGCGGGT
>NZ_JBEZWN010000044.1:0-53831 GCF_040637495.1 Streptomyces sp. NPDC029044 | reverse complement strand
GGTGTCGACGACGCGGGTGTCGACGACGCGGGTGTCGACGACGCGGGTGTCGACGACGCGGGTGTCGACGACGCGGGTGTCGACGACGCGGGTGTCGACGACGCGGGTGTCGATGATCGGCGGGGTGCTGACGAGCGGACCCCGGCCGGCGGTCCGGATCCGCGGCTCACGCGTCCTTCGGCAGCTGCGCCGGGAGGCTCGGCGCGCGGGTTCCGGCGTTGTCGAGGTCGTGCTGGGGGCGACCGGCACGCGGCCCGTCCGGGGCCTTCCGCGGCGGTCACGGCCCCGCGGATCTCCTGCGGTTGAGGAATCGCCAGGTCAGGTGAATCCTGGACACTAGCAAGCGAGGAGTCAGGTGCGGCCGGGCTTTCGCCCCAAGGCGGAGCCCGGCGGAGGCCGGACACCATCGGTCAAGCCTCGCGCGGCTCACCCAGGCCCGCGCGGGTCCGGAACAGATCTGAACATCGACCCGACCGGGCGCCGCCCATGGCCGAGCAACCGGCCCGTCGGCCCGGCGCGAGCCCGGCGGCCGTCGGATGGCCGTCAACCGTTGCGGTCGGCGACCTTGACGCCCCTTGGGTGCCGGTGAACACTTCCGGTGTCAGTCGACATCGCCGTACATACGTGCGTATTCCGGCACTGCGGCGCGTGGATGCGCCTGCGCCAAGGCCCATTCCCCCACGGGCGATTCGGCTGCGACGGCACGCTCGTCACGGATGCCGGGCGGGGCGCGGACACTCCCTGCCCCCGGCTGAAGTAGCCACGGGAAACGCACCCTGCAGGTGAGAACCGGGGCCGATCGTCCCGGGCCAGGGCTGAGGAGCCGCCATGACTAACGGAGACATTTTCGTCGGCGAGATGATCGGCACGGCGATCCTGATCCTCTTCGGTGCCGGCGTGTGTGCCGCCGTCACCCTCAGATTCTCGAAAGCGCGAGCCGCCGGGTGGGTGGTGATCGCGTTCGGCTGGGGCTTCGGTGTGCTGGCGGGCGCGTACACCGCCGCTCCCCTCTCCGGGGGACACATCAATCCTGCGGTCACGCTGGGTCTGGCCGTCGACACGGGCGTGTGGGACAAGGTCTGGATCTACCTGCTCGGACAGATCGTGGGCGCCATGCTGGGCGCGGTCCTCGCCTACTTGATCTACTTCGCCCAGTTCCAGGCCAACGTGCGGAAGACGGGTACCACCGAGGGCACAGTGGACGAACCGGTTCCGACGCTGGGCATCTTCTCCACCATTCCGGAGATCCGGAACCCGGTCGCCAACCTGATCACGGAGATCCTCGCGACCATCGCTCTGGTGCTGCCCATCCTGGCGCTGGTGGGTGACGACAGGGTCGTCCAGGGCGTCGGCATCGGCCCCATTCCCGGCGAAGCGGCGGGGATCTACGGATCCGGCATCTCGATCCTGCTGGTGTCCCTGCTGGTCGTCGGCATCGGCCTCTCGCTGGGTGGGCCCACCGGATACGCGATCAACCCGGCTCGTGACCTCGGTCCGCGCATCGTGCACCAGTTCCTGCCGATCCCGAACAAGGGGACTTCCGACTGGGGGTACTCCTGGGTACCGGTAGTGGGTCCTGCGGTCGGCGGCATTCTCGGGGCGCTCATCTACAACGCAGCCTTCTGACCAGCCGAAGGGGTAGCCATGACGGACAACTCCGCGAAGTACGTCGCAGCCATCGACCAGGGCACCACGTCGAGCCGCTGCATCGTCTTCAACCAGGACGGCGCGATCGTCGCCGTCGACCAGCGTGAGCACCGCCAGATCTTCCCGAAGCCCGGCTGGGTGGAGCACGACGCCACGGAGATCTGGTCCAAGACGCAGGCGGTGGTGGCAGGGGCGATCGCCAAGGCCGGTCTGCGGGCCGACCAGCTGAGCGCGATGGGGATCACCAACCAGCGCGAGACGACCCTGCTGTGGGACCGCTCCACGGGCAAGCCGGTGCACAACGCCATCGTCTGGCAGGACACCCGCACGGCGGCGCTCTGCAACCAGCTGGGCGGCTCGGACGGCCAGGACCGCTTCCGTGAGCAGACGGGTCTGCCGCTGGCCACCTACTTCTCGGGGCCCAAGGCGGCCTGGCTGCTCGACAACGTGCCCGACCTCCGGGCGCGTGCGGAGCGCGGCGAGATCGCCTTCGGCACGATGGACTCCTGGCTGATCTGGAACCTCACCGGCGGCACGGACGGCGGACAGCACGTCACCGACGTGACCAACGCCGGACGCACCATGCTGATGAACCTGGAGACCCTCCAGTGGGACTCCTCGATCCTCTCGGCCATGAACATCCCCGAGGCCATGCTGCCCGAGATCCGCTCCTCCTCCGAGGTGTACGGCACCGCCGTCGGACAGCTCGCCGGTGTGCCGGTGGCCTCTGCGCTGGGTGACCAGCAGGCGGCCGTGTTCGGGCAGGCCTGCTACGACGTGGGCACCGCCAAGAACACGTACGGCACGGGAAGTTTCCTGCTGCTCAACACGGGCGACCGCCCGGTGCCGTCGAAGAGCGGACTGCTGACGACGATGGGGTACAAGATCGGCACCGAGGCGCCGGTCTACTGTCTGGAGGGCGCGATCGCCATCACGGGCGCGCTGGTGCAGTGGTTCCGGGACCAGCTCGGCATCATCCGCACGGCCGACGAGATCGAGCCTCTCGCGGCGAGTGTGGAGGACAACGGCGGCGCGTACATCGTTCCGGCGTTCTCGGGCCTGTTCGCGCCGTACTGGCGCTCCGACGCGCGTGGCGTGGTCACCGGCCTGACCCGGTACGTCACCAAGGCGCACCTCGCGCGCGCGGTGCTGGAGGCGACGAGCTGGCAGACCCGTGAGGTCGTCGACGCCATGTACCAGGACTCCGGGGTGCACATCACCACCCTGAAGGTCGACGGCGGCATGACCAAGAACAACCTGCTCATGCAGCACCAGGCAGACGTGCTCGACGTCCCGGTGGTACGGCCGAAGATCTCCGAGACGACCTGCCTGGGCGCCGCGTACGCGGCCGGACTGGCCACCGGTGTGTGGAACGACCTGGACGAACTCAAGGCGCACTGGCAGAAGGACGTCGAGTGGACTCCGGACATGGAGGCGTCGGTGCGGGACCGCGAGTACCACAACTGGCGCAAGGCCGTGGAGAAGAGCTTCGGCTGGGAGGAGGGCGACGGCTGACCACGCGCGCGTGGAGCGTTGCTTCCGACGGCGGCCCGTACCCCGGTCGGCGGGGGTGCGGGCCGCGTACGCCGACCGGGCGCGTCAGCCGGTGACGGCCTCGCGTCGGTCGGCCGCGTAGGCCATGGCGTGCTGGACGACGCCGATGAGTGCCTCCTTGACCGACTCGCGGTCGCGGGCGTCGCACATCAGGAGCGGTACGCCCTCGTCCAGGTCGAGGGCTTGGCGGACGTCCTCGATCGGGTAACGGGGAGCGCCCTCGAAGCAGTTGACGCCGACGAGGAAGGGGATCGAGCGCCGTTCGAAGTAGTCGACGGCGGCGAAGCAGTCCTCCAGGCGGCGGGTGTCGGCGAGGACGACGGCTCCGAGGGCGCCCTCGGACAGCTCGTCCCACATGAACCAGAACCGCTCCTGGCCGGGCGTGCCGAAGAGGTACAGCACGAGGTCCTCGCGGAGGGTGATACGGCCGAAGTCCATGGCCACGGTCGTGGTGTGCTTGCCTTCCACACCGCTGGTGTCGTCGACCGGGCGCCCGGCCTCGGTGAGCAGCTCCTCGGTGCGCAGCGGCCTGATCTCGCTGACCGCGCCGACGAGCGTGGTCTTGCCCACGCCGAAGCCGCCGGCCACCAGGATCTTGAGCGTGACGGGCTCGACCGGAGGCTTGCCGCGCTCAGAACGCCCGAAGATCATCGATCTCTTCTCCTGCTTGATGGGGGTCGGGCGACGGCGGGCCGTAGCCTCCGCCGCCGGGGGTTTCGATGACGAGTACGTCGCCGGTGACGAGGTCCGCGGAGTCGCTGCCCCGGAGTGCGGTCACCGTGCCGTCGGCGTGCTCCACCCGGTTGGCGCCGAGGGCGCCCGGCTCGCCGCCCGCCATGCCGTACGGCGGGACCCGGCGGTGCTGGGACAGGGTGGAGACGGTCATGGGTTCGAGGAAGCGGATGCGGCGGACCGCGCCGTCCCCGCCGTGCCACCGCCCGGCGCCGCCGCTCCCGCGCCGGACGGCGAACTCTTCGAGGCGCACGGGCAGTCGCCACTCCAGGACCTCGGGGTCGGTGAGGCGGGAGTTGGTCATATGGGTCTGGACGACGGGTGCGCCGGGGAAGCCGTCGCCGGCGCCGGAGCCTGAGGCAACGGTTTCGTAGTACTGGTGCTGTTCGTTGCCGAAGGTGACGTTGTTCATGGTCCCCGAGCCTTCGGCCTGGGCGCCCAGCGCCGCGTAGAGGGCGCCGGTGACGGCCTGGGAGGTTTCGACGTTCCCGGCGACCACGGCAGCGGGCGGCTCGGGGGCGAGCAGGCATCCCGGCGGGACGACGATGCGCAGGGGGCGCAGACAGCCGTCGTTGAGGGGGATGTCGTCGGCGACGAGGGTGCGGAAGACATAGAGGACGGCCGCGTTGACGACGGAGAAGGGGGCGTTGAAGTTGCTGGGCAGTTGCGCGGACGTGCCGGTGAAGTCGATGGTCGCGGTACGGTTCCCGCGGTCCACGCGCACGGCCACGCGGATGACGGCGCCCGAGTCGGTCTCGTAGGCGTAGTCACCGTCGTCGAGGGCGCCGATGACGCGGCGTACGGCTTCTTCGGCGTTGTCCTGGACGTGCCTCATGTAGGCCTGGACGACGTCGAGGCCGTAGTCCTCGATCATGCGGCCGACCTCGTCGACACCCTTGTGGTTGGCGGCGATCTGGGCGCGCAGGTCGGCGAGGTTGGTCTTCGGGTTGCGGGAGGGGTAGGGCGCCTCGGTGAGGAGGCGGAGCGTCTCGTCCTCGCGGAAGCGGCCGTTCTCGGCGAGAAGCCAGTTGTCGAAGAGGACGCCCTCCTCCTCGATGGTGCGGCTGCCCGCCGGCATGGAACCGGGGGCGATGCCGCCGATCTCGGCGTGGTGGCCGCGCGAGGCGACGTAGAAGAGGATCTCCGGATCCTTCCCCGCCTTTCCGACCGTGTCACTCTCCGTGTCGGCGGGCGGTGGGGTGTCGAAGACCGGCGTGATCACGGTGACGTCGGGCAGGTGGGTGCCGCCGTGGTACGGATCGTTGACGGCGTAGGTGTCGCCGGGGCGCATGCGAGGACCGCGCCGGCGGATGACCTCTTTGACGCTCGTGCCCATCGAGCCCAGGTGGACGGGGATGTGCGGGGCGTTGGCCACCAGGTTTCCGTCCGGGTCGAAGAGGGCGCAGGAGAAGTCCAGGCGCTCCTTGATGTTGACGGACTGGGCGGTGGATTCGAGGCGGGCACCCATCTGCTCGGCGATCGACATGAACAGGTTGTTGAAGACCTCCAGCAGAACCGGGTCGACTTTCGTGTCGAGATCGGAACTCTGCGTAATCGCGGCGCGTTCCATGACCAGATGCCCGTCGTCGGTCGCCGAGGCCCGCCAGCCGTCGTCGACGACGGTCGTCGAGCCGGCTTCGGTGATGATCGCCGGGCCGGTGACGGCGTCGCCGGGGGGAAGGTCCTCGCGGCGGCGGAGGGGTACGTCGCGCCAGGCGCCGCCGGTGTGGAGGCGGACGGTGCGCGGCGCCGCGGGACTGCCGTGCGTGGTGGCTTCGCCGGGGGCGAGTGCGGAAAGATCGGGGGGTTCTGTGATGCCGGTGGCCTCGACGGAGAGGGCTTCGACGATGATCGGGCGGTCGAGCGTGAAGGAGTACGTGGCGCGATGACGTTCTTCGAAGGAGTGCCGCATCGCGCCGGGCTCGGTCAGCTCCACGGTGAGGGTGGTGTCGGTGCCGTCATAGCGCAGTTCCGCACGGCGGGTGACCGCGATGTGTTCCTCGGGCACGTCCTCGGCGAGGAGCTCGGCGCGAGCCGCCGCTTCCAGGTCCTCGGCGGTCTTGAGGACGCCGGGCATCGAGGCCGGCACCAGGGGCGCCTCGACGGACTGCTCACGCATGGCGGTGGTGTCGGCGAGACCGATGCCGAGTGCCGACAGGACTCCGGCCATGGGGGGCACGAGGACGGTGCGGATGCCGAGGGAGTCGGCGACCATGCAGGCGTGCTGGCCGCCGGCCCCTCCGAAGGTGGTGAGGGCGTAGCGGGTGACGTCGTGGCCCTTCTGGACGGAGATCCGCTTCACGGCGGAGGCGATGTTGGCCACGGCGATCTTCAGGTAGCCCTCGGCGACCTGTTCGGGCGTGCGGTCGTCGCCGGTCTGCTCGCCGATCTCGCGGGCGAGGGCGGTGAAACGGTCCCGGACGAGTGTCTCGTCGAGGGGCTGGTCGCCGTCGGGTCCGAACACCTTCGGGAAGTGAGCGGGCTGGATCCGGCCGAGCATGACGTTGGCGTCGGTGACGGCGAGCGGTCCGCCGCCGCGGTAGCAGGCGGGCCCCGGGTCCGCGCCCGCCGAGTCCGGCCCTACGCGGTAGCGGGAACCGTCGAAGTGCAGGACCGACCCGCCACCGGCGGCGACGGTGTGGATGTCCAGCATGGGGGCGCGCAGCCGGACGCCGGCGATCTGGCTGGTGAAGACGCGCTCGTACGCGCCCGCGAAGTGGGAGACGTCGGTGGAGGTCCCGCCCATGTCGAAGCCGATGACCCGGTCGAAGCCGGCCAGCTGCGACATGCGGGCCATGCCGACGATGCCTCCGGCCGGCCCGGACAGGATGGCGTCCTTCCCGCGGAACTGTCCGGCTTCGGTGAGGCCGCCGTTGGACTGCATGAACATCAGCCGCACGCCTTCGAGCTCGTCGGCGACCTGCCTGACGTAGCGGCGCAGCACGGGCGAGAGGTAGGCGTCGACGACGGCGGTGTCCCCGCGGGGCACGAGTTTCATCAGGGGGCTGGCCTCGCTGGAGAGCGAGATCTGCGGGAAGCCGATGCGGGCTGCGAGTTCCCCGACGGCCTGTTCGTGGGCCGGGTGGAGGTGGCTGTGCATGCAGACCACCGCGACGGCGCGGATCCCGTCGTCGTACGCCTCCTGGAGTGGCCCGGCGAGGGCGTCCGGGTCGGGGGCGCGCAGGACGGTGCCGTCGGCGGCGATGCGCTCATCGATCTCGACGACCCGCTCGTACAACAGCTCGGGCAGGTCGATGCGGCGGGCGAAGATGCGGGGGCGGTTCTGGTAGGCGATGCGCAGGGCGTCGCGGAAGCCGCGGGTGATGAGCAGCAGGGTGCGCTCGCCCTTGCGCTCCAGGAGGGCGTTGGTGGCGACGGTGGTCCCCATGCGCACGCTGTCGACGGGTTCGCCGGAGCCGGCCAGCAGGGTGCGGACGCCCTCGACCGCGGCGTCGGCGTAGCGTGCGGGGCTGTCCGAGAGCAGCTTGTGCGTGAGCAGCCGGCCGTCCGGGCGCCGGGCGACGACGTCCGTGAAGGTGCCGCCTCGGTCCACCCAGAACTGCCAGCCAGTCACGTCAGTACCCCGCTTCCGCGCTGCTCACAGCGCCCGGAGGCCGTTGATCACGTCGCGCAGAATACTCTCGTCCGGCAGCTCGGCAGGGGGTACGGGCCGGTTCACATGGACGAATTCGGCGTCCACGAGATCTCCGACGAGGACCCGTACCACCCCGATCGGCAGGTTGAGTTCCGCTGCGAGTTCGGCGACCGACTGGGGGACGTCGCGGCACAGTTCGACGATGTCCACATGCTCCGGGGAGAGCATGTGGTCGGCTTCCGGATCGTCCGCGTGCGGCTCCGTGACCACGACCGCGATCAGGTCCAGGCGGTGCTGGCCCTGACTGCTGGTGCGACCGCGGGTCATGGCGTACGGGCGGACGACCGGTCCGGCATCGTCGTCGAACCAGTGGCTTCTTCCCTGACCGTCAGCGCTCATGTCATCCCACTACCCGCCTGCGGGCAGATCGGTGCGCGGAGCGCTGGCCAGATGCACGCCCACTCGCTTCACGAGGAGCGTCATCTCGTACGCGACCTGGCCGACGTCGGAGTCGGCGTCCGAGAGGACGGCGAGGCAGCTGCCGTCACCGGCGGCCGTCACGAACAGGAAGGCGTCGTCGAGCTCGACAACCGTCTGGCGGACGTTGCCGGCCTCGAAGTGGCGCCCCACGCCCTTGGCGAGGCTGTGGAACCCGGAGGCGACGGCGGCCAGGTGCTCGCTGTCCTCCCTGGTCAGGTCCTTGGACACGCCCGTCGGCAAACCGTCGCCGGAGAGCACGAGGGCCTTGCGGATGCTCGCGACACGGTCCACCAGGTCGTCGAGGAGCCAGTTCAGCTCCCCCTTGATGGTCGCGGTGTGGCCGGTCGCCTTCGGTGCGGTCATCGACCGTCCCCCTCTGTCGTTCCTTGTGGTGCTGCGCCGCTGTGGGCTGAGTCGCCCTCGGCGTTCTCCTCACGGCCACGCTGCCAGCCACGCTGGAGCGATGCCATGCGGCTGCGTACTTCCTCGGCGTCGCGTTCGACGGGCTCGGTCCTGTCGTCGGTACGCGGCTCCGAGCTCCGCTTCAGCTGCGGGGCCAGGTTGGCCTGGCGGACCCGCCGGGGCAGCGGCGTGGAGCCGGAGCCGGGCGGTGGTGCGGAGGCGGTCTCCTGGGCCGCGGCGCCGGAGCCCGTTCCGGGGCGCGAAGGCCCGCCGGTGAACTGCGGCGTGGAGCCGGAGTCGCGGTCCGGTCCGTCCGGGCCGTCCGGTCCGTCCGGGCCGCTCGCGGCGATCTCCGCGCGGCGGGTCCGCAAGGGCAGAGCGGGCGGCTCGGACCCGTGGCCGGGGGCGTTGCCGGGCGCGGCCGGGGATTCCGTGTGGTCCTCGCCGCGGCCGGCCGAGCCGATGCCACGGCGGGCGGATTCCGTCCCGCGACGGCGCGCCGGCAGCGGCGGCGGCGCGTCCGGCGGGACATCTCCCCGTCGGCTGCCGGCCGAGGAGCTCTCGCCGGGTCGGCGGGCCGGAAGAGTGGACGCGCGCTCGGGGCCCGGCCGGCCGGCGGCCCGGCCGCCCGTGGGCTCCTCGCCGCGGCGGCGCTGCGGGAGGGCGGAGGTGGGGCCCGGCTCCGTCCGGCCGGTGGCCGCGGTCGTCTCCTCGTCCGTCTTCCCCCGCCGGGAGCGCTGCTCGGTGACCGGGCGCCCGTGCGAGCTGACGAGCTTGGGTGTGTTGCGGCGGGGCAGCGAGACCGGAGCACTCAGCTCTTCGTCCCTGTCGGTCCGCTCCCCAGGGCCGCGGGCCTCGGCACCCTGCCGGCGCGGGTCGGTACGGCGGCCCGCCGTCTCGTCCGAAGCACGGGTCAGGGAGTGGCGAGGGCGGAACAGACCGCCGTGTTCGCCGTCCTCGTCCTGGATGGCGCCGGGGAAATCCCCGATGGTCTCCAGATCGACGGGGGCCTCCAGCTCGACCGGGCCGTCCAGCAGGGAGGCGGGCAGACCGGTGCGCTGTGCGGGTGCCTGGGACAGCGCTGCACGGCGGCTGTCCTGCGGCTCGCTCTCCGGGGCCAGCTGGGGGCGGTCGAGCCGGAAGCCGATGCCGTTGGTGTCCGGGACGTCGTCGGTCAGCAGGGCGTCGGGGATGAAGACCACTGCGGTGGTGCCGCCGTACGGGGAGGGCTGGAGGGAGACCCGGACGTTCTGGCGCTGGGCGAGTCGGCTGACCACGAACAGGCCGAGCCGGTCGGTGTCGGACAGCTCGAACTCCGGCGTCTCGGCGAGCCGGAGGTTGGCGTCCAGCAGCGCTTCGGCGGCCATCCCGAGGCCTCGGTCGTGGATCTCCAGGGTGAAGCCGTTGGCGACGCGCTCGCCGAGAACCTGTACGGCGGTGTGCGGCGGTGAGAACACCGTGGCGTTCTCCAGGAGTTCGGCCACGAGATGGGTGATGTCCGCGACGGCCGGGCCGCTGATGGCGATGCGCGGAAGACGGCGGACCTCGATGCGCTCGTAGTCCTCGACCTCGGCGACTGCGGCACGCACGACGTCCATGAGCTGGACGGGCTTGCGCCACTGCCGGGAGGGCGCGGCGCCGGAGAGGATGACGAGGCCCTCGGCGTGCCGGCGCATGCGGGTGGTGAGGTGGTCGAGGCGGAACAGGTCGGCGAGTTCCTCGGTGTCCTCGGTCCGGCGTTCCATCGCGTCGAGCAGGGTGAGCTGCTTGTGGAGCAGGACCTGACTGCGGCGCGCGAGGTTGACGAAGACCTCGGAGACCCCTGCGCGCAGCTCGGCCTGCTTGACAGCGGCCTCGACGGCGGCGCGTTGCAGGGTGTTGAGGGCCTGGCCGACCTCGCCCATCTCGTTCTTGTCGTATTCGAGGCGGGGGACCTCGGTCTCGACGTCGACCTGCTCGCCCGCGGAGAGGCGGCGCATGACGCTGGGCAGGCGCACTCCGGACGCCTCGTGGGCCTCCAGACGCAGCTGTCGCAGGTCACGGATGAGGGTGCGGCCGACGCGTACGGACAGGAAGAGGGAGAGCAGGAGCGCGATCAGGCCGAGTGCGCCGGCGATGACCGCCTTCGCGATGACGCCTACGGCGACGGGGTGGACGCGGTCCTGGTAGCGGTCGTTGGCCTGGTCGTTGAGGGTGGCGAGCTCGTCGAGCACGTTGCCGGCGGCGCTGTCCCAGCCCTTGGCGGAGACGCCGCGGGGGGCTCCGGCCCCGGAGGAGACGGCGGCTTCCTCGGCCACGCGCAGGGGGGCGGAGGAAGCGTTCTTCCAGAAGCTCTGGTAGCGGTCCCGCTCCGCCACGGGCAGCAGCGGCAGGTTGACGTCGTACATCAGGGTGCGCTGGGCCACGAGGTCGGAGATGTCCCGCTCTTCGGAGTGGGAGATCCTGCCGACGATCAGGGCGGAGCCGAGGAGCGCGTCCTCGCGGGAGAGCAGTTCGCGGGCGCGGGCGAGGTTGACCAGCGCGCGGTACTGCTTGTCCAGTTCGACGTTGTCGACCACGTGCAGGTTGGCGAGGAGGACGTAGCAGGGGTCGACGAGCCGGTTGTAGAGGTCCAGGGCCTGGGTGCGGTTGACGGTGCCGTCCTCGACGCTTCGGCGCAGCGACTCGATGCCGTCGAAGGCGTCCAGAACGGCGGTCAGCCGCTCGTCGGTGTCCGCACCCATGGCGTCGCGCACATCGGGGTTACGGGCGTTCTCGCGGATGCTGCTGACGGCCTTGTCGGTGGCGGTCCGGCTGCGCCGGAGCGCGGCGAGCCCGTCGGAGGCGCGGGGGTCGGCGAGGTGGACGAGGGTCTGGCGGCGTTCCTCCTGGAGCACGCGAACGGTGTCCTCGATGGGGTAGCCGATTTTCTCCACCACGGACGACACGTTGAACAGGTCGCTCGCCTCACGTCCCGTGAGCACGGTGGCGAAGGCCCAGATCGCGGTGAGGGACACCAGCGGCACGAGAAGCAGCGCCACGATCTTCCGGCGGATGGACTTCCCGCGAAAGCGCATGGCCTCCCCCAGCTCGGGCCCCCGGCTACCGGGGGTACACATGTACGTCAACAAACGGCGCGAGCCTACTACCGACCCACAGGGAACTCGAAAGCCGGTCCGGAAGCTGAACTTCCGCGCCAGCCAGGCGGCGTGTCGAGTTGTCCGGGCATTGCGGGAGTTGTCTGCCCGAAACCGGTGGTCGTGGCGCGGACCAATCCCCGGACTGCGCCAGGGCGGTTGGCTGAAATTTTTCGGTTACCGGGAATCTTCGTGAGGAGTTGTTCGTCCTTCCTTACGGGAAACGGGGGCGGAATCGGCAACAGGAGCCGCGTCCTGCACCTGGGCGGCGTAAAACAGCGCAAGCCGGGCAGCCACTGGGAAGCACGGGTCTTCGGGTGCGGGCGAGCGGTCTGCTGGCGGTGGGGAGTGACACGGTGATGGGCACGGCGGCACGGCGCGGTGCGCCCAGGGCGGGTGGGGCGCAGCTGACGGGGCATCGGGATCCCGAGGCGACCGATCGCGACATTCCCGGGGGCGTGGCGGACGCCCCGGGGCGGAAGACGGAGGCCTTGGCTCACGAGGTGGGTCGCAGCGCCGAAGGACAGCAGTACTACCGGCCCCTGTGGGTCGAGGAGCCCGCGCGCCGGCGCCGCTTGCCGGATCCGGTGCGGACGGCGGCCGTGCGAGCGGTCCTCCTCATAGCCGTGACGCTGATCCAGGCGATGGTGGCCTTCCTGTGCACGATGGCCGGGTCCTGGCTGGCGTTCCCGATGGTGATCAGCAGCGTGGTCAGCACGATCGCGGCCACCTGGGGTGCGCTCGACGTGTGGGTGACGCGCCAGGTCTGGAACCAGCGCAACGGGGTGGTGTCCGTGCCGAGCAGCACAGCGCGGGCGCTGCGGCGCGAGCGGCGCAGGACCCGACGGCAGGAGCGGGCCGCCGAGCGGGCCCAGGAGCGGATACGCCGCCGGGGTGGAGCCGGGCAGTTGTCCCACTCGTAGGACCCGTGCCGCCCTCCTCCTTCTCACTTTGTAAATCGGCTCCGCCTCGCGTGGTCGTCCGGCGGGCAGGTCGATCACGGCGAACATCGGCCGTTCGACAGCCGGCCCGTGCCGGGCAGCCGACCGGTTCCCGTTCCGGACGTGAGCTCGCGAGGCAAGCCGGGCAGCGCAAGGCGGAGAACCTCTGGCGCAGCACCTGCCTCACCCACCAGGGTTGACACGACTGATCCACATCACCCTGAGGCAACGCATTGAGGAACTCCGCCATGAGAACAACCGCAGAGCCGACCGACCCACACGGCCGGGACGACGCCGAACTCACCGAGTTCGGCTACCGCCCCGAGCTCAAACGCACCCTCGGCAACTTCCACACCTTCGCCGCCGGCATCAGCTACATCTCGATCCTGACCGGCACCTTCCAGCTCTTCTACTTCGGCTACGGCAGCGGAGGTCCCGCCTACTGGTGGTCGTGGCCGATGGTCTTCGTCGGCCAGTTCATGGTCGCCCTCTGTTTCGCGGAGCTCGCCGCCCGCTACCCCGTGGCGGGCTCGGTCTACAACTGGTCGAAGAAGATAGGCAATCCGCATCTGGGCTGGCTCGCCGGCTGGATGATGCTGATCGCCTCGATCGTGTCCATATCGGCGGTCGCGCTGGCCTACCAGTTGACGCTGCCGCAGATCTCGTCGTTCTTCCAGTTCGTGGGCGACGGCACGGGTACGTACGACGTGGCGACCAACGCGGTCATCCTGGCCGCGGTGTTGATCCTGTTCACGACCCTCGTGAACGCCTTCGGCGTCAAGTTGATGGCAAGGATCAACACGGCGGGCGTGTTCATCGAGTTGATCGCCACCGTCGTTCTGATCGTCCTCTTCGCGGTCCACATCACGCGCGGTCCGCAGGTCGTCATGGAGACGCACGGAACCGGCGCGGGGTACGGAAACGGCTACCTGGGCGCCTTCCTGGTGGCCTCGCTGGCCTCGGCGTACGTCATGTACGGCTTCGACACCGCCGCCTCGCTCGGCGAGGAGTCCCTGGACCCGACGAGGAACGCGCCGCGGGCGATCATCCGGGCGATCGTGGCGTCCTTCGTGCTCGGCGGCCTGATCCTGCTGCTCGCGCTGATGAGCGTGTCCAGCCTCAAGGGCGAGAAGCTGTCCACGGACGGCCTTCAGTACATCGTGCTGGACGTGCTCGGCCCGACGGCCGGCAAGGCGATGCTGTGGTGTGTGCTGATCGCGGTGACGGTGTGCGCCCTGGCCGTGCACACGGCGGCCGTCCGGCTGGCGTTCGCGATGGCCCGCGACAACAACCTGCCCGCCTCCTCGAAGCTGGCCAAGTGCCACCCGAAGTTCCAGACACCGGTCCTGCCGACCGTGATCATCGGGATCCTGGCGCTGGCGATCCTGGTGGTCAACATCCGCCAGCCGCAGATCTTCACGGTCGTCACCAGCATCGGCATCATCATGATCTACCTCGCCTACCTTGGTGTCACGGTGCCCCTGCTGGTCGCCCGGCTGCGCGGGAGGTGGCAGCCCGCGGGCGAGGGCCGGTTCTCACTGGGCCGCTGGGGTCTGCCCGTCAACATCCTGGCCGTCCTGTGGGGCGCCGCCATGACGCTCAACCTCATCTGGCCGCGGGCCGCGGTCTACAACGCCGCGGCTCCCTACCACTGGTACCTGCGCTGGGGCGCGGTGCTGTTCGTCGCCGTCATCGCGGGCGGCGGCTTCGCCTACTACTGGTTCGTCCAGCGGCACCGGACCGGGGTGCTCGCCGAGCACCGCTCGCAGCCCACGGACTCCGCTCCCCTCCCCGCCCCGACCGCCGACTGAAGGACGCTCCGCGCATCACGACCCACTGTTGGCCGGCGAGAGATGCGCGGAACTCCTTCCGGCCCCCTAGTGGGTTGTCGGCACCGGGCGCTTGTACATCCTGGTCGCCGTGATCTCACTGTGTACGGCTTCGCCGGCGGGAGCCTCGCGCGGCAGGCCCGGGCGGAGGTGTTCCTCGACGCTGATGTACTTGAGGCCCGCCCTCAGGTCGGCGTCGTTGCGCATGCGGATGACCAGGGGGAACTCGGCCAGCGCGGTGGTGTCGAACAGGCCCGTGGTGTACAGGAGCTGGACGCCCAGGGCGTCCGACACCGCCCGCTGGAGTTCCAGCAGGTACGTGGCGTTGGCGCGGCCGATGGGGTTGTCGAGGAAGAGCGTGCCGGCGTGCCGGTGCTTGTCGCGGCCCCGGTCGTTGGAGCGCAGCGCGGCCATCGTGCAGTAGAGGGCGATGGCGGCGGTGAGGAGCTGCCCGCCGGAGAAGACGTCGCCCATCTGCCCGACGGGGACGCGCTCGGCGCGCAGCACCGCGTCCGGCTTGAGGATCTCGACGGCCACGCCCTTGGGCTGAAGGGCGGCGGCCACCCCTCGCAGCAGCAGGGACATGCCGTCGCGGCGCAGGTCGGAGTTCTTCTTGACGGCGGCGCGGGTCGCCTCGTCGATGACCTCGCCGAGCCGCTCGGTGAGCGTGGCCTGGTCGGGCTCCTCGAAGCGGATGCGGAGGAACTCCTGCCCTGACCACTCGCCGAGGCCCTCCGGCAGCCGGGAGAGCCGCTGGGCGGAGCGCAGGGTGGCCAGGGCCGACTCGACGAGGCCGCGCAGGCGGTCCACGATCGAGTCCCGGTTGCGCTCCAGCTGCTCCAGTTCGTCGGTCAGGACGCGGAGCCGGGGCGCGAAGGCGTCCGCCCACTTCTGGGCGTGCTCGGGCAGCGCGGAGGCAGGCAGTTCGCGGATCTGCTGGCGGGCCGGGGTGCGGACCTGTTCGTAGCGCGTGGAGTTGGCGTGCCGGACGAGGATGTCGCTCGCCTCGCGGACGGCGGCCTCGGCGGCGGACAGGTCGGCGGCGCAGCCGCGCAGGGAGCGGCGGGCCTCGGCGGCCGCCTGCCGGGCCTCCTCCGTGGTGCCGGGGTAGGGCTCGGGCTCGTCGTGCTCCTCGTCCGTGGTGTGCTCGCGCAGCAGGTCGCGGAGCATGGCGGCGATCTCGTCGAAGCCGCTGGCCGCGTCCTCGGCGGCGCGGTGGGCGTCGAGGAGTTCGGCGTGTGCCTCCCGGGCCCGGTCGAGCGCCTCGGTGTGGGAGGCGAGTTCGGCCGTGGCGGTGCGCAGCAGGGTCTGTGCGTGCTCGGCGTCGCGCGGCTGGAGGTCGTCGGGCAGGTCGGTGTGCGTCTCGCCGTCGTCCGCGGGGGCGAGGCGTTCGGCCTCGCCGCGCAGCCGTCCGAGCTGCTCGCTGGCGGTCGACATCCGGGTCTCCAGGAGCTGCACCAGCTCCTCGGCGCGGGCGGCGGCGGCCTGGCGGCTGGGCCCGTCGGAGCCGTCGGGGGATTCGAGGAGCTGCTCCGCGCGTGTACGGACCTTGTTGCTGAGCCGGTCCAGCTCCGCGCGGGCCGCGCTCTCGTCGCTCTCGGCGCGGGCCTGCTCGGCGCGCAGGTCGGCACCCACGCCCACCTTCTCGTACACCTGTGACGCGGCCCGGTAGGCCTCGCGCAGGGCGGGCAGGGAGGCCTTGGGGGTCTGGGCGTCGTCCTCGGGCACGTCGTCGGGGGCGCCGGCGATCTCGGAGCGCTCGGAGCGCAGCGCGCGGGCGGTGCGACGGGTGTCGTCGGCGGCGCGCTGGGCGGCACGCCGGTCCTCGTCGGCGGCCCGGGCCCGCTCCAGGCACGCCTGGGCGCTCGCCTCGGACTCGGCCGCCTCGTCGGCCAGTTCGCGCAGCTTGACCTGCCAGCCGGCCCGCTCGCGCAGCCGGAAGGCGAGCCCGGCGAGGGCGTCGGCGGAGCGGCGGGCCTTCTGGGCGGCTTCCTGGCGCTCGTCCCGGACGTGCGCGGCCTCGGCCGCGACCTCGTCGGCCTCGGCCCGCACGGTGCGCGCCTCGGCCAGTTCGGCCTCCGACTCCTCGACGAACGTCCGGGCGGCGTGGGCCGCCTGGGCCAGTTCGGCGAGGCGCCCGGCGGGGCAGCCGGTGCGCCAGGAGGCGAGCCGGGCGGCCAGCTCGCGGTCCTTGCCGAGCCGGGCGGCGAGCGTGCGGATCTCCTCGTCCCGCTCGGTCGCCCGGGCGCGCAGGGCCTGCCGCTCCTCGTCGGCGGCATGCTCGTCGTGCATGGCGGGGTTCGGCGGCACGAGGAAAACGTCGCCGTTGTCGCTGTCCGGCGCCGGGGTCGGGGCGAGCAGGGCGGCGGCGGTGCCCACCGCCACGGCGGAGCGGGGCAGCAGCGCGGCGTCGCCCAGCGCATCCCGGGCCCGGGCGTGGGAGTCCGGGTCGGTGATGATCACGCCGTCGACGAGTTCGGGCCGGGCGGCGAGCACGCGTGCGTGGTCGGCCGGGTCGACGGCCTGGGCGAGGTAGCGCCAGCCGGGCAGTGCGGGGATGCCGTGCTCGCCGAGGAACTCGACCGTGGCGAGCACGTCCGGGCCGGGCGGCAGCAGCCCGCCGTCGCCGAGCGCGCCGAGGATCCGGGAGTCGTCGGCGGCGGCCGTACGCAGCTCGAACAGCTGCCGCTCGGCGGAGGAGACGGACTCGTCGAGCAGGTCGCGCAGGTCGTCGGCGAAGCGGTCGAGTTCCTCGGGGGTGAGCCCCTGCTCGCCGGGGGCCGCGTGCGTGACCGGCTCGTCGTCCGTGCCGTGGCGGGGTTGTGGGATGCCCGGGCGGGGCTCCGGGGTCAGGCTGAGCAGTTCCGCCAGCCGCTCCTCCCCCGCCAGGGCCTCGGCGGTGCGGCGCTCGGCCTCGTAGGACCGCTCCGCAGCCGTCGCGGCGTCGGCCGCGCGGGCCGCGGTCAGTTCGGCGCGGTTCTCGCCGGAAGCGGCTTCGCGGGCGTGCTCCGTGGCCCGGCGGGCCGCCTCGCGGGCCGAGTCCCAGGCCGCGACGGCGGACTTCTCGGCGTCGCTTGCGGCCAGGGCCGCCCGGGCCGGGTCGGCGTCGGGCGCGGAGTCGTCGAGCCAGCCGGCCCGCACCGCCTCGGCGGTCTCCTGCTCGACCTCGGCCAGGCGCTGTTTGAGGTGCCCGACCTCGCTGCGGGCGCGCTGCGCCTGCGTCGCGGCTGCGGTGGAGTCGCGGTAGGCGGCGTCGCTGACCTCCTGGAGGGCGGCGGAGCGCTCCTCCTCCTCGTTGGCGTGGCTCTCCGCCTTCTCCGCGGCCGCGTGCAGGGCCCGTACGAGGTCGACGGCGGCCTTGGAACGGGCGGCCAGTGCCGGGGCGGCGTCCCGCTCGGCCTCCTGGATCGCGGCGGACACGCGGGTGACGCGGTCGGAGGCGGCGCGGTGGCGCAGCACGGCCTCGGCGGCCTGCCACGCCGCGTACAGCGTGCGGGCGTCGGCGAGCTCGCGTTTCTGCGCGGCGGCGGACTTCTCGGCCCCGGCGAGCGCGAGCGAGGCGTGCCGGAAGGCGAGTTCGGCGGAGATGAGCGCGCTGCGCTCGCGGGCCGCCTCGGCGTGTGTGACGGCGTACGCGGCGGCGGTGACGCGCTGGGCCAGGTCGGCGGCCCGGACGCGCTCGCGGACACCGCGCGCGGAGAGCCGGCGGGCCAGGGTCCGGGTGCGGCGCTCGGCTCCGGCGTGCACGTCACGGGCGCGGGAGCGGGCCTCGGCGGCCTCTACGATGCGTCCGAGGAGGTCGGCGGAACCGGCGGTGAAGTCGCGTTCGGCGATCAGTTCGGCGCGCCGGCCCAGCTTGTTGCCGAAGCCGCTGACCAGGTCGGCGAGCCCGTCGGTGTCGCGGGTGTCGGTGACGGCACGCAGCAGCAGATCGGTGAAGTCGGCGTCCTTCTTGACCGCGAAGAGACCGGCTGCCTCACCTTCGTCGGCGTTCATCTCACGCTGGTAGCGGAAGAGTTCGGGGTCGAGGCCGAGCTCGCCGAGGTGCTCGATCCAGCGGTCGTGGATCTCCTCCCAGTGCACCTCCAGGTGCGGGTAGGTCTTGCCCGCCTCCGTGAGGGCGTCCCGGAAGCCCTTCATGGTGCGGCGCCGCCCGCGCGCGCTGGACTGTCCCTCGACCGGGGCCCGTACGGCGGTGGCCTCCGCCACGGGGAGGTTGTCGAGGCTCAGTCCGGGGCCGGGGCGGAAGGAGTACCAGGCCTCGGCGAACTTCCGCGGGTCGTTGGAGACCTGCCGCCCGCGCCACTCGCTGACCTTGCCGACGACGACGCACTCGCCGGTCAGCACGTGCTGCCACTCCAGCGCGACGTGCCCGCAGTCGTCGGCGAGCAGGAACTTGCGCAGCACGCCGGAGCTGGCGCCGCCGAGGGTGTTGCGGTGGCCCGGCAGCATCACGGAGAAGATCAGCTTGAGCAGCACCGACTTGCCGCCGCCGTTCTCCAGGAAGAGCACGCCCGCGGGGGCGGGGCGGCGCGGCGGGCCGGCCGGCTCCTCCTCGAAGAACTCCGCCTGCGTGGGCGCGGGGTCGGGCACGATCTCGCCCACTCCCCGCAGGTCGAGCACGGTGTCGGCATAGCGCGCACCGGCCGGCCCGATCGAGTAGAGGCGGACCCGGGACAGCTCGTACATGGCGGACTCTCGTAAGCCTTCGTGAGTGAGGTGGAGCGAGGAGGGGGGTCAGGAGGAGTGGAACGGCAGTCCGGCGTCGGCGACCAGGTCCAGGTCGTCGCTCTCCTCCGGGGGCAGTAGTGTCGCTGTCCCGTCGGTGACCGGGACGACGCCCAGTTCCAGCAGCTCGGCCAGGGCGGCACTGCCGGCGAGGTCGCGGACCTGGAGCTGGTAGCGGGCGGTGGTGCGGTACGTGCCGCCGTGGTCGTCGCCGGTGCGCTGGAGGAATCCGGAGTCGGTGAGGAACGCGACGGCCTTGGCGACGATGCCGGTGGTGGAACCGGCGAGCCGGCGCGCGTCCTTGGTGGCGCCGGTGGCGCTGCGCCGCACCCAGATCCGCCAAGCGGCCTCCAGGCCGGGTGCGTCGGTCGCCGGGTCGGTGTTCTCGCCCTGTTCCTCGGCACGCTCCTCCAGGCGGCGGCAGGCCTGGCGCACGAAGGCGTCGACGCCGTTGACCGTGACGCGGCCGATGTAGCCGTCGTCGGCGAGGTCCTCGGGGCGTGGGAACGCCATGGCGGCGACGGCGAGATGGGCGAGGCCGTGCAGGAACCGGTCGCCGCCGTCGGCGGACGTACGACGCGCGTAGTCGCCCATGCGGACGGCGAACACCGAGTCCTCCGCGGCCGTCACGGCCATGCCCGCGCGCGGGGACACCTCCAGGACGATCAGTCCCAGACCGGTCGCCACGGCGTCCGCGAGCCGCGCGAACGGCGGGTCCTCTCGGTAGCGCCGCAGCAGGTCGGCGTACTCCTGGTCCCGGGCGGGCTGCAACTTGGGCTGCAGGCCGAAGGACACGAGCCGCGCCGCGTCGGCGGCGTCGGCGGGAGTGACGGCGGCGCCGGCCGCGGGGGCCGGTCCGTCCGGCTCGCTCCACTCGACATGCTCGCTCACGGTCGGGACTCCTTGTGCCACTCGTACTGACTCATGCTGCTTCCGTCCGGTCGGCCGCCATTCCCGCCGCGTCCAGCAGTGCGGTGCCGACGATCAGGTCCGCCCCGCCGAACTCCGGGTCGTCGAGGTCGGTCCCGTCGTCCACGGCGAACAGCAGCTTCTGCTCGCCCTGGCGATAGGCCGTACCGACCGGGGGGCTGGCGGCGTGCACCGCCAGCAGGGCCACCAGGTAGGGCAGCTCCGGATCGCGCCGCCGGGCCTCGGCGAGGAGCCCCGACAACCGGCGCGGCGCGTCCGCCGGCAGGTCGAGCAGCTCCTGGGCCGCCGCCAGCTGCTCCTCGCTGAACCGGCTGTCGTCCGGCGTGGCGATCAGGTCCGGCTCCGGCATCTCCGCACCCAGGTGCTCGCGCTCCGCCGGCGGCGTCAGCAGTATGTCGACCAGGTCGCCGACCCGTACGGACACCGGCGTGCGCAGCCCGGTGCCGCGGCCGAAGAAGGCGTCGGTGACGCGGACGGCCTGCTCCAGCGGCAGGGGCAGCACGGGCGAGAGGAGATGCCCGTACAGGTCGGTCCCCGAGGTCGTCATCGGGGTGGCGAAGGCCTGCCGGTCCTGCTCGGCGCGGAACAGCGGCCCGGCTTCCAGCAGCCGGGACTGGAGCTGCGTGTGCCGTCGGATGCAGTCCTTGACGATGTCGACGAGCTCGGCGGCGCGGCGCTTCTGCTCGGGGTCCTCGGACTCGTCACGCGCCTTGCGGATGTTGGTGAGGATCGCGTTCTCGTGGCGGTAGCGGTCGGCGACGTGCTCCAGCGCCTCGGCGATCATGTCGGGCACGGTGCTCAGCCAGTCCACCGCGCGCACGTTGCGCCGGGTCGCGTCCAGGGCGCGGCGCAGGGTCTCCGAGTACTGGACGGTGCGGTAGCGGGCCTGTTCGGCCGCGAGCTGGGCGTCGGCGAGCCGGCCGCGGCTGATCAGCACCTCCAGCTTGACCTCGGCGGCGATCTGCGCGCTGGTGACGTCGGTGTCGAGGGCACCGACGAGGACGTTGACCGCCTCGTCCGTCGTACGGAGGTAGACCGTGCCGCCGGGGCCGGGGACCTCCTCGATCAGCTTGAAGTCGTAGTCGCGGCGCACATAGGTGCCGTCCGCGCCGAACGTGCCGTACACGGCGCGGAAGCCGCGGTCGACGCTGCCGACGTTGATCAGGTTCTCCAGGACCCAGCGGGCCACCCGCTCGTGCTCGGCGGCGGGCCGCTGCGGCGCCTGGGCGGCGATGCGCGGGATGAGGCGGGCGACGATCTGGTCGTGGTCCGCGCCCGTGTCGAAGTCCATGTTCAGGGTGACCAGGTCGATGGCCGCGAGGGCGACCTCCGCCATCCCGTACACCGAGTACTCGCCGGCCAGGTTGGCCTTGCGGGCGTCCAGGTCGTGCAGCGGCGCGGTGCAGGCGAGCGCGCGCAGCCGCCGCGCCAGGCCCTCGTCGGCGGCCGGCCCCGGGGCGGGGCGCGGCCCCGCGCTGAGCTGGGGCGGAACGCTGTCCGTCGATGCAGGCGAAGTCACGGTGCACAGACTAGGTCCTGGGTCTGACAACCACCCAAACGACGCGGTACGCCCCTCGCGCCACCGCCCTCACCCGCCCTGGCCGGCCGCCCTCACCCACCCGCGACCGCGGCCCCACCCGCCCCCTCCGGCCGCCCTCACCCGTCCTCGCCGACCCGCCGCCGATACACCTCGACCACGCGCTCCAGCGAGTCGTCGAGGTACCCGGCGAGCAGGCTCTCGGCCTTGCCCCGGTACCCCGCCTGAAGAGCCTCCAGGATCGCGACATTTCGCGCGATGTACGGCTCGTGCAGGCGCTGCGGCTCGTCCACCACGTGGAAGGCCAGCCGCAGTTCGGCGAAGACGCTCCGCATCAGCTCGGCGGTGCGCTCGCTCGCGGCGAGGGCGACCAGTTCCCGGTGGAAGTGGATGTTGGCCGTACCCACTCCCTTCCAGTCACCTTCACGGGCCGCCCGGCGCCCCTCCTCCACGGCGCCGGCGAGCCCGTCGAGGCCGTACGGGGGTTCACCCAGACCGCGCACGACGGCGCACTCGACGAGCCGCCGGGTGCGATAGATGTCCTCGACGTCCTCCACGGTCAGGACCCGGACGAAGACGCCCCGGTTCAGCTCGTGGACGAGCAGACGCTCGTGCGTGAGCAGCCGGAACGCCTCGCGCAGCGTGTTGCGGGAGACGCCGAGGGCGCCGCCGATGCTGTCCTCCGACAGGCGGGTGCCGGGAGGGAAGTAGCCCTCGGCGATCCGGCTCCTGAGGATGTCCGAGACCCGCTCCGCGGTGCTGGTGCGGCCCAGGAGGGCCCGGTCGTCGGCGAGGTCCTTCAGCTGCTCTGCCATGCCGGAATTCAATCGCAGATCCCAAGAACGAACCAACATGGGTATTGAGGGATCGTTGAACAATCCTCTACGGTGCTACGCACGGCGCCGTTCCCCACCGCGATGCCGACCGCTTCCGCACGGCACGGCTCACCCCGAAGCACCCTCCGTCCTCCCACTGCGAGGTGCCCATGAGCACGACCCCTCCACCGCAGGCCAAGATCGACGACACACGCCCCGTGAGCCCCGAACGCACCTCGGACGACGGGGCGTTCGGCTGGCTGCGCGCGCTGGGCCCGCGCGGCCGCCGCGCCTTCGGCGGCGCATTCGGCGGCTATGCCCTGGACTCGTACGACTACTTCACGCTGCCGCTGAGCATGGTCGCCCTGTCCGCCTACTTCGGCCTGAACAGCGGTCAGACAGGTCTCTTCACGACGGTCACCCTGGTGGTCTCCGCGGTCGGCGGCGCCCTCGCGGGCGTCCTGGCGGACCGGGTCGGCCGGGTGAAGGCGCTGATGGTCACGGTGATCACCTACGCGGTGTTCACCGTCGCCTGCGGTTTCGCGCCCAACTACGAGACGCTGCTGGTCTTCCGCGCCCTCCAGGGGCTCGGCTTCGGCGGCGAGTGGGCGGTCGGCGCGATCCTGGTCGCCGAGTACGCGAGCGCCAAGCACCGGGGCCGGACGCTCGGCGCGATCCAGAGCTCCTGGGCGGTGGGCTGGGGCATGGCCGTGATCGCCTACACCGTCATCTTCTCGGTCGCCGGCGACGACCTGGCCTGGCGCATCATGTTCTGGACCGGGGCCCTGCCCGCGCTGCTCGTCATCTGGCTGCGGCGCAGTGTGCACGACGCCCCCGAGGCGGCCGCCGCGCGTGAACAGAGCGCGGAGAAGGGCTCGTTCACGGCCATCTTCAAGCCCGGCCTGCTGCGGGTCACGATCTTCGCCGGCCTGCTGTCGACCGGTGTCCAGGGCGGCTACTACACGCTGGCCACCTGGGTGCCGACGTATCTGAAGTCCGAGCGCGACCTGTCGGTCGTCGGCACCGGCGGCTACTTGACGTTCCTCATATCGGGCGCCTTCATCGGCTACCTGACCGGCGGTTACCTCACCGACAAGCTGGGCCGGCGGCGCAACATCTGGCTCTTCGCCCTGCTCTCCGCGCTCTGCATCCTGGCCTACGCGAACATCCCGAGCGGCGCCAACACCCTGCTCCTGGTGCTCGGTTTCCCGCTCGGCTTCTGCATGTCGGCGATCTTCAGCGGCTTCGGGTCCTACCTGAGCGAGCTGTACCCGACGGCGGTGCGCGGGACGGGGCAGGGCTTCACGTACAACACCGGCCGCGCGGTGGGCGCCGTGTTCCCGACGACGGTCGGGTTCCTGGCCGACAGCTGGGGCGTCGGCGGCGCGCTGGTCTTCGGTGCGATCGGCTACGGCATCGCGGCGCTGGCACTGCTGGGGCTGCCGGAGACGCGCGGGAAGGAGCTCGCGTGAACCGCACGAGCACCGAAGACCGCCCCCTGCTCCTCGTCGACGAGCACGCGCGCGCGTGGAGCCCCGGAACGGCCCGGTCCCGGTTCCGGGAGGGCCTGACCGGCCCCACGGCCGGGGTCGCGGCGGGCCACACCCAGGTCAACCTGATCTCGGTGCCCGCCGACTGGGCCTACGACATGCTGCTGTTCTGCCAGCGCAATCCCAAGCCCTGCCCGGTCCTCGACGTCACGGACGCCGGTTCCTGGACGACCGTGCTGGCCGAGGGCGCGGACCTGCGCACCGACCTGCCGCGCTACCGGGTCTGGCGGGACGGCGAGCTGGTGGACGAACCGACGGACGTGCGCGCGTACTGGCGGGACGACCTGGTGTCGTTCCTCATCGGGTGCAGCTTCACCTTCGAGTGGGCGCTGGGCGAGGCGGGCGTGCCGATGCGCCACGTCGAGCAGGGCCGCAACGTGCCGATGTACGTGACGAGCCGGCAGTGCCGTCCGGCGGGGCGGCTGCACGGGCCGCTGGTGGTGTCCATGAGGCCGGTGCCGCCGCGACAGCTGGCGGCGGCCATCCGGGAGAGCAGTCTCATGCCGGCGGTGCACGGCAGCCCCGTGCACTGCGGCGATCCCTCGGGCCTCGGCATCGGCGACCTCGGCCGCCCCGACTTCGGGGACCGGGTGGACGCCGAGCCGGACGACATCCCGGTGTTCTGGGCCTGCGGGGTGACCCCGCAGGCGGCCGTGATGGCCTCGCGTCCGCCGTTCGCCCTCACGCACGCGCCGGGGCAGATGTTCCTCACCGACGCCCGCGACGAGCAGTACCGCGTGGCCTGACAGGAGACACGGCACATGACCTCGATCGACCTGAACGCCGACCTCGGCGAGGGCTTCGGCCGCTGGCGGCTCACCGACGACGAACGGCTGCTGTCCGTCGTCACCAGCGCCAACGTGGCCTGCGGCTTCCACGCCGGGGACGCGGTCACCATGCGCCGGGTGTGCGAGCTGGCAGCCGAGCGCGGGGTCCGCATCGGCGCCCAGGTGTCCTACCGAGACCTGGCCGGGTTCGGGCGGCGCGCGATGGACGTGCCGCCCGCCGAGCTGGCGGCGGAAGTCGCCTACCAGATCGGCGCGTTGGAGGTCTTCGCGCGCGCTGCGGGGGCCGGGGTGGCCTACGTGAAACCGCACGGCGCGCTCTACAACCGGGTCGTGCACGACGAGGAGCAGGCCGCCGCGGTCGTCGACGGCGTGCTCCTCGCGGGCGCCGCGCTGCCCGTCCTCGGGCTGCCCGGCTCGCGTCTGCTGGAGCTGGCCGGGAAGGCCGGCCTGCCGGTCGTCACCGAGGCGTTCGCGGACCGGGCGTACACCGACGCGGGCACCCTGGTGCCGCGCACGCTGGAGGGCGCCGTGGTCACCGACCCGGACGCCGTCGTGGAGCGCTCCCTGGGCCTGGCCCGTTCCGGAGAGGTCGTCTCCCGCTCGGGCACGCGCATCGGGGTACGCGCGCGTTCCCTGTGCCTGCACGGCGACACACCGGGCGCGGTGGAGCTGGCCCGCCGGGTGCGGGAGCGGCTGGAAGCCTCGGGGATCCGGGTGGAGGCCTTCGCATGAAGGTCCTGCCCGTCGGCGAGGACGCCCTGCTCGTCGAGCTCCCCTCGGGCGACGAGGCCCAGGCCCTGCACACGGAGCTGCTGCGGCGCCGGGCGGAGGGAACGCTCTCGGTCCGCGAGATCGTGCCCGCGGCCCGTACGGTCCTCCTGGACGGCCTCGACGCCCCCGCCCGGCTGGCCGCCGAACTGACCGCCGCCGACCTGCCGGCCGCTCCCCCACGCGTGCGTGACGTGGTGGAGATCCCGGTCCGCTACGACGGCCCGGACCTGGCCGAGGTCGCCGCGCACTGGGGCGTGCCGGTGCGGGAGGTCGCCCGTATCCACGGCGCCACCGCGTTCCGGGTGGCCTTCTGCGGCTTCGCACCCGGCTTCGGTTACCTCACCGGACTGCCCCAGCGCTACGACGTCCCGCGCCGGGCCACTCCGCGTACGTCCGTCCCGGCCGGGTCGGTCGCCCTGGCGGGCCCGTACACGGGCGTGTACCCGCGCTCCTCGCCGGGCGGCTGGCAGCTCATCGGCAGCACGGACGCCGTGCTGTGGGACCACGCGCGCGTGCCGGCCGCGCTGCTGTCACCGGGCACACCGGTGCGATTCGTCCCCGAGGCGGGGTCGTGACGGACCACGCCATCGCCGTCGTCCGGGCCGGGGCCCTCACCACCGTGCAGGACGCGGGCCGTCCCGGCCACGCCCACCTCGGCGTCCCCCGCTCCGGGGCGCTGGACCGGCCCGCGGCCGGCCTCGCCAACCGGCTCGTCGGCAATCCGCCGGAGACGGCCGTGCTGGAGACGACCCTCGACGGCTGTGCTCTACGCCCCCGTTCGCCCGTCACCGTGGCGGTCACGGGCGCGCCCTGCCGGGTCACGGTGGACGGACGGCCCGTCGCGTGGGGCGCGCCGGTGCGCGTGCCGGCCGGGGCGCTGCTGGACGTCGGTCGCGCAGTGTCGGGCGTACGCGCCTACGTGGGGGTCTCCGGGGGCGTCGTGGTCGAGCCGGTGCTCGGCAGCCGGTCGACGGACCTGTTGTCGGGGCTCGGCCCGCCGCCGCTCGCGGACGGAACGGTGCTGCCCCTGGGCCGGCCGGCCGGCGTGCACGCGCGCGTGGACTTCGCTCCGCAGCCGGCGCCACCGGCCGAACTGGTGCTGCGGGTGACGCTCGGCCCGCGCGACGGCTGGTTCACGCCCGAGGCCGTACAGGCCTTCGTCTCCCGGCCCTACCGGGTGTCCTCGGCGAGCAACCGCATCGGACTGCGCACGGAGGGGCCCGCCCTGGAGCGGGCCCGGCCGGGTGAACTCCCCAGCGAGGGCATGGTGCTGGGCGCCGTGCAGGTCCCGCCGGACGGCAGGCCGGTGGTGTTCCTGGCCGACCACCCGACCACCGGGGGCTACCCGGTGATCGCCGTGGTCCGCGCCGCCGACCTCCCGGCCGCGGCCCAGGCGGTCCCGGGCACACCGGTCCGCTTCGTGGCCGTACGCCGCCGCTAGGCGTGTTGTCCGGACAGGTTGGGACCGCCGGCCTTCGGTGCGTGCTCTCGGGGTGCCGGGCGGGCACCCGCGTACTGGTTGTACTCGGGTGTTCGCCCGGTGCGGCGAGTGGGGGGCTCCCCCTGCTCGAGCGAAGCCGGGAGCTTGGGGGAGCGTGCCGGGCGTCGCGGGGCAGGCGGGGCTGTGCGGACACCCCCTAGGCACCGCGGCTTCAGGTGACCCGGGCTACAGGCCCCGGGCCGCGTCCGCCCGTTCCGCCACCGACAGGGCGGCGAGCGCGGCGGACACCGCGGCCGAGGCCCGCAGGTCGAGCCGGGCGCTCGTGCCGCGGGCGCGGTGCCGGATTTCGTCGGCGGCCAGGGTCAGGAGCTGGGGCAGCAGGTCGGTGCACCGGCGTGCCACCCAGCCGGTGCCGGCCGTGGCCAGCCACCACAGGATCGCCGCCTTCGCCGGGGCGGGGAACCCGGGTTCCGCCGAAGGAGCGGGCCCCGTCGCGAGGCCGTGCTCCGCGAGCAGCGCGTGGAAGCGCAGGGCGAGTTGCCGGTGCCCGCGTTCCCCGGGGTGCAGCCGGTCCGCGCTCCACAGGGCACGGTCGGTGGTCCAGTCGCCGTCGCACGCGTGCAGGTGCAGCGCGCCGTACCGCTCGGACAGGGCGTGCACCACCGTGTTCACGGCCCGCTGCCGCCTGGCCAGTGGATCGGCGAGGGCGGCCGGCAGGCCGAGCATCCGGCCCGGGTCGGGCAGGCACGCGGTGAGCAGGACGGCGCCGCGCTCCGTGCAGGCCGCGTACACCTGGTCGAGCCGGGCGGCCACGGCCCGGATGTCGAAGGTGCGGCGCAGGGTGTCGTTGACGCCGATGACCACGGACACGAGGTCGGGCCGCAGGTCCAGCGCGGCGGGCAGCTGCCGCTCCAGCACGTCCCGGGTCTGCGACCCGCTCACCGCGAGGTTGGTGAACGCGGCCGGCTCCTCGCAGAGCCCGCCGGCGAGCAGCGCGGCCCAGCCGCGCCACGCCCCGTTCCCGGCGGGATCCCCCACACCCTCGGTGAGCGAGTCCCCGAGCGCCACGAACCGGGGCCCGCCGAACGCCCCGGGCTCCTCGCACCGCGGGGACCCGCCGAGCCGCCCGGGCCTCTCGGGCCGCGGGGGTCTCATGCCACGCCCCCGGGCACGAACGGCCGGACCGGACGCACGGGGACGTCCGCGTCGTGCGCGGCGAGAAACGCGTCGACCGCCGCGTTCCACCCGAAGCACTCCGCACGCGCGCGTGCCGCCTCGCGCCGGTCCGTCTCCCGGCGTTCCAGCAGCAGGTCCATGGCGCCCGCGAACGCCTCCCCGCGATCCGCGGCGACGGCACCAGCGGCGCCGATCACCTCCGACAGCGCCGACGAGGCGCTGGCGACCACGGGTGTGCCGCAGGCCATGGCCTCCAGCGCGGCGAGCCCGAAGGTCTCGGCGGGCCCCGGGGCGAGCGCCACGTCGGCGGACGCCTGGAGGGCGCCCAGCAGTCCGCGGTCGCAGACGTGCCCGAGGAAGGTGACCGGCAGGCCGCTCTCGCGTGCCCGCCGTTCGAGCCCGGCCCGCAGCGGACCGTCCCCGGCCACCACCAGCACGGCCCGTCGGCCGCGCCGCCGCAGCGCCTGGAGGGCGTCGAGCGCCGTGCCGGGCCGCTTCTCCACGGACAGCCGCGAGCACATCACGAGCAGCGTCTCGTCCCCGCGCGCGTACCGCGCCCGCAGCTCCGGGTCGCGCAGTGCCGGGTGACGCTGCACCAGATCGACGCCGAGCGGGGCCCGGACGACATTGCGGGCTCCGATCCGCACGAACTCCCGCTCGGCGAACTCGGTGGTGCACACCACGCGCGCGTAGGTGTGGGCCGTACGGATGTTGAGGGCGTCGGCGGCACGCCGGGCGGCCCGCTCGGGCACACCCCAGGTGCGCAGTACCCCGTCGGCCGTCTCGTGGGAGACCATCACGGCCGGGATCCGGGCGCGGCGCGCCCACTTGCCGGTCCACCGCAGGGTCGTCCGGTCGGACACCTCCAGCCGGTCGGGCGCGAGCTCCTCCAGGAGGCGGGCCAGGCGCCCCTTGTCGGCGAGGACGCGGTATCCGCCGGTGCCGGGCAGCAGCGGCCCGGGGAGGGTGATCACCCGTCCCTGCTCGGTCTCGCGGTCGCTCGTGCGCTCGCCGGGGATCACGAGGACGGGTTCGTGGCCGGCGGCCTCGTAGCCCTTGCCGAGTTCGCGCAGCGCGGTGCGCAGGCCGCCGGACGACGGGGCGACGAAGTTGGCGAGCCGGACGATCCGCAGCGCCTGGGTGCTGCCGCCGGAGCGCGGGGCGCTCATGCCGCCACCGCCGTCCGGCGCCCGGCGAGCACCTGCGCGTAGTGTCCGATCAGCTGGTCCCCGACCGCCGCCCAGGTGCGGCCCTCGACCGTGGCGCGCCCGGCGGCGCCGAAGGCGGCCCGCAGCCCGGCGTCGGCGGCCAGGGACCGCACCGCGTCGCGGACGGCGTCCGCGTCGCGCGGCGGCACCAGCAGCCCGGTGCGCCCGTGGGCGACCAGGTCCAGCGGCCCGCCCGCGGCGGGCGCCACCACCGGCAGGCCGCTGGCCATGGCCTCCTGGACCGTCTGGCAGAACGTCTCGAAGGGGCCCGTGTGGGCGAAGACGTCGAGCGAGGCGAAGACCCGGGCGAGGTCGTCACCGGTGCGCCGGCCGAGGAAGACGGCGCCCGGCAGCGCCTGCTCCAGACCGGGCCGGCTGGGTCCGTCGCCGACGATCACGACCCGCACGCCCTCCAGTTCACAGGCTCCGGCGAGGAGGTCGACCTGCTTCTCGGGGGCGAGCCTGCCGACGTAGCCGACGATCAGCTCGCCGTTCGGGGCGAGTTCCCGCCGCAGGGCCTCGTCGCGCCGGTCGGGCCGGAAGCGCTCGGTGTCCACGCCGCGCGGCCACAGCTCGACGCGCGGCACACCGTGGGTGCGCAGGTCGTGCAGGGCGGCGCTGGACGGGGCGAGGGTGAGGTCGCAGGCGCCGTGCACGGAGCGGATGCGCCGCCAGGCGGCGGTCTCCCCGGCACCCATGTAGGTCCGGGCGTAGCCGGCCAGGTCGGTCTGGTAGACGGCGACGGCGGGTATGCCGAGGCGCGCGGCGGCGGCCATGCCGCGCACACCGAGGACGAAGGGGCTGGCGAGGTGGACGACATCGGCACGGTGCTCGATGAGAGTGGCGGCCAGGCGGCGGCTGGGGAGGGCGACGCGCACCTGGGGGTAGCCGGGGAGCGGCAGGGAGGGGACGTGGACGACGGGGCACGGCGCGCAGGCGTCGGGCTTGTTGCCGGGCGCGGGGGCCGGGGCGACGACGACGGGGGCGTGACCGCGATCGACGAGGTGTCGGGCGGTCTGGAGCGCGCAGTGGGCCACGCCGTTCACATCGGGGGGAAAGGATTCGGTCACGATGACGACACGCATACCGCTGTTGTCGCCGTGCCGGACGTGGCCGCGTCAACGTGGATCTTTCCGGCCGAGGAACGTCCCATGAGCGTTCCGAGGTGCACCCGCACAGGTCAGGCGGCGTCCATGCCCTCCTGACCCGCGAGTCGTCCCGTGTTCACCCCGGAGGCGCGGTTCCGCCCCGGCATCCTGCCGGAGAGGGGGTCACACAGCGGTCTCCTCGGGACCGATCCGGCTGCGTACGGCTGTCTGCACCTCGTCCTCCTCGGCCGGGTCGGCGGCGAGCCGTCGCAGTCGCTCGACGACGCGGGTGTCTCCGGTCTCGGCGTGCCGGGCGGCGATCTCCCGGGTGGTCTCCTCGCAGTCCCACAGGCATTCGACGGCGAAGCCGGTGGCGAAGGAGGGATCGGTGGCGGCCAGGGCCCGGGCGGCGCGGCCGCGCAGATGGGAGGAGGCGGTCTCGCGGTAGACGTGGCGCAGTACCGGGGCGGCGCAGGCGATACCGAGCCGTCCGGTGCCGTCCACGAGGGTCCACAGGGTCTGGGCGTCGGGGCCTTCGCCCCTCACGGCCTCACGTAGCGCGGCGAGGACCAGGTCGCGGTCCTGGACCCCGCCCCGGCAGGCCAGGACGCGTCCGGCGGCGGCGCCCAGCGCGTCGGGTCGCGGGGCCCAGCCGCGCGCGCGGTCCACGGCGGCCAGTGAACGCATGCGTTCGAAGGCGTCGACGGCCGCGTCCACGACGAGCGCCGAGCCGGTGCCGACCGCGCCCTCGATGAGATCGAGGGCCTCGGGATCGTTGCCGTCGGCGAGGTACCTCAGGGCCGTGCACCGGGCTCCGTCGGTGCCGTCCTTCGCCGCCCGGACGATCTCGGCCCGGTCCTCGGGGCCCGCCACGGCCGTGAGACAGCGGGCGGCCGGCACATGGAGGGCGGCGCCGCGGTCGATGCCCTGCTGGGCCCACTCGAAGACGGCCTGCACGCTCCACCCGGGGCGGGGGCCGGAGGGCCGCATCTGCCGCTGCCAGCGGTCGAAGGACCCCGTCTCGTGAGCGGCACGCACGCGTGCGGCGACGGATGCGCGGGGATCCTCGGCCCACAGGCGCCAGGGCCGGGGTTCGAAGGCGTCCCGGACGGTGGCGGCCAGTTCGGCGTCGCCCTCGGGATCGGCGGGGAACCGGGCGAGGACGGGTGCGGCGAGGGCGCGCAGGCCCGCGTCGTCGTCCCTGAGGGCGAGTTCGTCGAGGGCCCAGGCCCAGTTGGAGCCGTGGGCGGCGTACCTGCGCAGCAGTTCCAGCGCGTCCCGCCTGCCGTAGGAGGCGAGGTGCCCGAGGACGGCGAGGGCGAGCCCGGTACGGGACTCGTCATGGTCGAGGACGTCCTCGGCGCAGAAGAGATGGGCTTCGACCTCGTCCAGCTCGCCGTTCAGGTCGAGGTAGAGGCGGGCGTAGTAGAGGGAGCGGTTCTCCACCTGCCAGTCGTGGCGGGGATCGCGCAGCACACAGTGGTTCAACGCCGCCAGCGCCTCGGGGCGGGGGGCGGTGAGCGCGTGCAGCGTGCCGTCGCCGCGGCCCCGCTGGAGCAGGCCGAGCAGCGTACCGCTGGGCGCTATGACCGGATCGAACATGGGAAACAGCCTCACATCAAGCGTCGACGCAACCGGGGACGTGTACTACCTGGCCGCGCGACAACACGTCGGAGTGCCCGCCGTTTCCTGCTTGCTGTAGACCATCTTCCTCTGCCTCTCGTCGGTGGCCCTTGCGGACCGCGTCACGGCCCGCGCGGTGCGGCAACACCTGCCCAACCATCACGTCCGTGAACCACGTCGTCATGATGACTCGGCACTCTCGTCTGCCGCGACCGAAATTTCGGCGGCCCTGTACCGCCTCCCCCGTTTTCCTTGTCTTTGCTGGTCAGACCGGTCGGTTCAGTGCTCGCCGAACAGTTCGAGCAACTGCGTCCGGCCGAACATCCGCGCGGTGTCGACGGCTGACGGGGTGCCTGCGGACGGGTCGGCGCCGCCCTCCAGGAGCGCCTTGATGACGTCCGTCTCGCCCTTGAAGACCGCTCCGGCGAGCGGGGTCTGGCCTCGGTCGTTCACCCGGTCAGCCTCGGCGCCGCGCTCCAGCAGCGCGCGCACCGCGTCGGAGTGGCCGTGATAGGCGGCGAGCATCACGAGCGAGTCGCCGCGGTCGTTGGTGAGGTTGGCCGGAACACCCGCGTCGACGTACGCCACGAGCGCCTCGGTCTGTCCCCGCCGGGCCAGATCGAAGATCTTGGTCGCCAGCTCCACGACCTCGGGGTCGGGGACTTCGGTCATCGGCCGGACCGCCTCTCCACTGCACATCGTCTCGGGTGCGTACGCCTGCTGGTGAGGCAGCCGTACGAGTGAATCGCCAGGGTACTGGCTCGTGCGGCACATGACCCGATGTGCCCGAGGTAAAGATCAGCACAGACCCGGACAAGCGCAACAGCCCGGCTCCACCGGGCCCGGGACCACTCCGCCACTCGGGGGAAATCGTCCGAATTTCACCCAGTTGCACCTTTTATCGTATGGATACATCCTGTGAGCCTGGAAGTACTCATGGTGACTGTCCCCGCGAACCAGGAGAACTCAAATGATCCTCTCCATCTCAGGCGTGGTCCTGCTCGGCATCGTCGTCTTCATCTTCTTCCGCAAGGACGGGCTGAAGGCGTCGCATGCCGTGGTCGCCATGCTGTTCGGCTTCTATCTGGCGAGTACGGCCATCGCCCCGAGCATCAAGGCGGGCGGCGAGAGCCTGGCGAGCCTCCTGGGCGGCATCAAGTTCTGACGCCCCCGTTCCCCGTACGCATCCCGCCCGTACGCACTCTCTGGAGGCAGTAGTGGCCCGGCGCCCCCTCCCCCGCATTCTGAGCAACGGCAGCGCGCAGCTCGCCCGGAGCCGGGAGCTGGCCCGGACGGCCGCCGACAGCGCCACGGACGTCCTCCACCCGCTGATCACGATCACGCGGGGTCTGCGCCGGCTGGCAGCGGCCGGGCGGCGCAGATGGACCGAGACCCCCAAGGAGAGACGGGGGGCGCTGCTGTTCCTGGTGGCCTCCGTCGTCCTGGTCGTGGCGCTGGTGCCGTACGGGCCGCTGCTCGCCGTCATCACCCTGATGGCGGCGGCGGCCTGGCAGGGCCGGGAACGCTCCCCCGCCGCCTCCGACGGGCCCGACGAGTCGCAGACCCAGCGGCTGAAGTCGCTGTACGAGGCACTGGTGCCGTACTTCTCCGCCGCCGAGGACCCCGAGCCGCTGTACTCCCACGGCGGCGCCTGGGACAAGGCCTTCCCCACCTACGCCTTCGACGGCGGCGGCCGGATCTCGCAGCTGGTGGTCCGCTACCCGGCGTACTTCACCGACGGCGAGGCCGAGGCCCGCGCCCGGATCGAGCACCTCCTCGCGGCCAAGTCGGGCCGTGGCCGCGAATACCACTTCACGTGGGACGAGGAGGGCAACCAGTTGACGGTGGGCGTACTCCTGCCGCTGCCCGTCGACATCGCCGCTCAGCGTTTCGTCACCACCCCCGGCGAGACGGTCCTGGGCTTCACCGACCCGACCCGGGTCCAGCGCACCCTCCCCCTCACCCAAGGGGAGCGGCAGCGGGACGTACCGCCGGTCATCTGGCGCACGGGCCTGCGCTCCACCGAGCCGCACCTGCTGGCTCTCGGCCAGCCGGGCAGCGGCACCTCCACCCTGCTGCGCTCCATCGCCCTCCAGGCCCTGCTCCACGGCGACGTGGTGATCGTGGACGGCGGCGGCACCGGCGAGTACGCCTGCCTGACCGGCCGGGACGGCGTCCTGGCGGTCGAGGCGGGGCTCGCCGGGGTCACGGCCAGCCTGGAATGGGCCGCGACCGAGACGGAGCGCCGCCTCATCGCCGCCAACCGGGCCCACCAGGCCGGCGACCCGCCGCCGGACGACACCAAGCGCCCGCTGTGGATCCTCCTCGACCGCCCGACGGCCTTCACCCACCTGGCCGCGACGGACGGCCGCAAGGATCCGCAGTCCCTCCTCCAGGTCCCCCTGCGGCACGGCCGCCCGGCGAACGTGACCGTGGTCGTGGCCGACCAGCTGGACAGCATGGACGCCCTGATCGACCCGGTACGCCAGCACACCCGCGCCCGTGTGGTCCTGGGCCCCGCGACGGCGGAACAGCTGGAGTCGGTCCTGGGCGCGCCCCCGCACACCACCCCGATCGACGAGCTCCCGCCCGGCCGCGGCTACGCCCGCCTCGGCACGGGGCCGGTTCACCGCCTCCAGGTGCCGGCCACCCCGAACCCCTACGACGACGCGACGCCCGATGCCCTCTGCGAGGCGGTCCTCGGCCTCCTCCCGCCGCGCACGACCCCTGCGGACGGCGAGACGATCCCGGAGCAGGACCAGTCGGAAGAGGTAGTGGAACCGGCTCCGGCGGAAGAGGAACCGGAGCCGAAGCCGGCATCCGAGCCGGGAGCCCCGGAGACGCCGGAAGCTGCACCGGCCGCGGTTCCCGTCCTGACCAAGGAGACCTAGCCGCGGCTCCGGCCCCGCCGGTCACACCCGCCCGGCGTTAGGCCACGAACGTACGCGGCGCCTCCCCGCTCCCCACCGCACCGCTCTCCACCAGCGCCGCCGCGGCGGCCAGCCGCGCGGCGGCCTCCTCGGCCACCGCGCCGCCCACGGTGAACGGCAACCGCACGTACCCCTCGAACGCTCCGTCCACCCCGAACCGCGGCCCGGAGGGAACCCGCACGCCCACGCGCTCCCCCGCCTCGGCGAGCCGTGACCCGGACAGGCCGCCCGTGCGCACCCACAGCGTCAAGCCGCCCCGGGGCACTTCGAACTCCCACCCGGGCAGCTCCCGCCGCACCGCGGCCACCAGCTCGTCCCGGTTCGACCGCGCCTGCTCCCGCCGCACCTGAACGGCCTGCTCCCAGCCGCCGGTCCCGAAGAGCCAGTTCACGGCCAGCTGCTCCAGCACCGGCGTACCGAGATCGGCGTACGCCCGGGCGGCGACCAGGCTGCGGATCACGTCCGGCGCGGCCCGCACCCACCCGATCCGCATCCCGGCCCAGAACGCCTTGCTGGCCGACCCGACCGTGATCACCGTCGACCCGGCGGGATCGAAGGCGCACACCGGCCGCGGCATCCGCACCTCCGCGTCGAGCCACAGCTCGCTCATCGTCTCGTCGGCGATCAGCACCGTCCCCGCGGACCGTGCCGCGTCCACCAGCCGCCGCCGCTGGTCCTCGTCGGCGAGCGCCCCGGTCGGGTTGTGGAAGTCGGCCACGACGTAGGCGATGCGGGGCGCTGCGTCCCGCAGGACCTGCCGCCAGCGGTCCATGTCCCAACCGGTGAGCCCCTCGGCCATGGCGACGGGCACCAGCCGGGCCCCCGCCTCCCGCATCAGCTGGAGGATGTTGGCGTACGAGGGCGACTCGACGGCGATGCGCTCACCCCGTCCCGCGAACAGATGGCAGATGGCGTCGATCGCGCCCATCGCCCCGGTCGTCACCATGATCTGCTCGGGCATGGTCGGAATCCCGCGCGCGGTGTACCGCTCGGCGATCATCGCCCGCAGCGCGGGCAGCCCGGCGGGGTAGTCGCCGTGCGTGTGCGCGTAGGGCGGCAGCTCCTCCAGCGCGCCCTGGACGGCCCGGGTGAGCCAGGGCTCGGGAGCGGGGAGCGCGGCGCAGCCCAGGTCGATCAGGGAGCCGAGGGCCTCCGGCGGCAGGGGCTCGAGACCCCGCGCGGGCAGGGGGTTCCCGGCCGGGACGGCGGTCCAGCTGCCGGCGCCGCGCCGGGACTCCAGGAATCCCTCGCCGCGCAGCGCCTCGTACGCGGCGGCGACCGTCGTGCGGCTGACGGACAGGGAGAGGGCGAGTTCCCGTTCGGCGGGCAGCCGGGCTGCCACCGGGACCCGCCCTTCGAGCACCAGCAGCCGGATGCCGTCGGCGAGGGCACGGTAGGCCGGCGGTCGTCGCGTGCCCGGGCCCGCCGGGCGGTCCTGCTGGGAGCTGAGGAGCCGGGCGAGCTGCGCCGCACCCACGGCTGAAGTCCACTCCGCCATAGAAATCAGTCCACCTTCCCCGGATTGGCCATGGATGGCCTCTCCACCCAAGCCACAGGGTGTCATGCAGCAGTCCACTACCGCCACACAGGGGGCGCATGATGTTCACGCGGGATCGGCTCACTCGGCGACTCGTCCAGCTCTACTCCGGTCTCGCTTTGTACGGCGCGAGTTCGGCACTGCTCGTCCGGTCGGGGCTCGGCCTGGAGCCGTGGAACGTACTGCACCAGGGCCTCGCCGAGCGGACCGGCCTGTCGATCGGCGTCGTCCTGACCCTCCTGGGCGCCGCGGTACTGCTCGCGTGGATCCCGCTGCGCCAGCGGCCGGGCCTGGGCACGATCTCCAACGTGCTGGTCATCGGCATGGCGATGGACGCGACGCTGACCCTGATGCCCGACGCGCACGGCATGGCGCCACGCGTCACGCTGATGCTGGCGGGGATCGTCCTGAACGGCGCGGCGACCGGCCTGTACATCGCGGCCCGCTTCGGACCGGGCCCGCGCGACGGCCTCATGACCGGGCTGCACCAGCTCACGGGCGTCTCGATCCGCCTGGTGCGCACGGGCATCGAGCTCACGGTGGTGGCGACCGGCTTCGCGCTGGGCGGCACCGTCGGGATCGGCACCCTTCTGTACGCCCTGGCGATCGGTCCCCTCGCCCAGGCGTTCCTGCGCGTGTTCGCCGTCCCCGCGGCATCCGGCGTCAGCACGGCCGTTGCCACCGGTCAACCCCGAGGGGCGATACTGCGTCCGTGACCCCGCGGATACGCCATCCCTACCTCGACCATCCCGGCCCGATCGCCTTCGCCCACCGGGGCGGGGCGGCGGACGGCCTGGAGAACACCGTGCGCCAGTTCCGGTGTGCGGCCGAGGCCGGGTACCGGTACATCGAGACCGATGTGCACACCACCCGGGACGGCCGACTCGTCGCCTTCCACGACGCGACCCTGGACCGGGTGACGGACGGCGCGGGCCGGATCGCCGACCTGCCGTGGCAGGAGGTGCGGCAGGCACGCGTGGCGGGCGAGGAACCGCTGCCCCTGTTCGAGGAACTTCTGGAGACCTTCCCCGGCGTGCGCTGGAACGTGGACGTCAAGGCGGAGGCCGCCCTGCTGCCCTTCCTCGACCTGGTCGGCCGGACGAACTCCTGGGACCGGATCTGCCTCGGCTCGTTCTCCGAGGCGCGGGTGGTGCGCGCCCAGCGGCTGGCCGGCCCCCGCCTCGCCACGTCGTACGGCACACGCGGCGTGCTGGGCCTGCGGCTGCGCTCGTGGGGGCTGCCGGCCGCGGTCCGCCGCTCGGCGGTGGCCGCTCAGGTCCCCGAGATCCAGTCCGGGATCCAGGTCGTGGACCGGCGCTTCCTGTACGCCGCCCACGCACGCGGGCTCCAGGTGCACGTGTGGACCGTGAACGACGCCGCGAGCATGCACCGGCTTCTCGACCTGGGCGTGGATGGCATCATGACCGATCACATCGACACGTTGCGCAAGGTCATGGAGGACCGCGGCGTCTGGGTCTGAGACCCGGGCCCGTCCCCTCTGCGCGTTCACGGGGAAGCGAGGGCAGGGGTGGGCAACGACACCGTGCGGACACCGCCGGCCGACGGGTCGGCGGAGCTGAGGCGCGAGCAGCGCGGCTGGTACTTCTACGACTGGGCCTGCTCCGTCTACTCGACGAGCGTGCTGACCGTGTTCCTCGGCCCCTATCTGACCTCGGTCGCCAAGTCGGCCGCGGACGCCGAAGGGTACGTCCACCCCCTCGGCATCCCGGTGCGGGCCGGCTCCTTCTTCGCCTACTCGGTGTCCCTGTCGGTGATCGTGGCCGTGCTGGTGATGCCGCTGGTGGGCGCCGCCGCCGACCGCACCGGCCGCAAGAAGCCCCTGCTCGCGGCCGCCGCCTACACGGGCGCCACGGCCACGGCGGCCATGTTCTTCCTGGACGGCGATCGCTACCTGCTGGGCGGGGCCCTCCTGATCATCGCGAACGCCGCGCAGTCCGTGGCGATGATGCTCTACAACTCCTACCTGCCGCAGATCGCCCCGCCCGAGCAGCGGGACGCCGTCTCCTCCCGCGGCTGGGCCTTCGGTTACGCGGCGGGTTCGCTGGTCCTCGTCGCGAACCTGGTCCTCTACACGGGGCACGACGCTTTCGGCCTCTCCGAGAGCATGGCGGTCCGTATCTGCCTGGCCTCGGCCGGTCTGTGGTGGGGTGCGTTCGCACTCATCCCGCTGCGGCGGCTGCGCGACCGCAGGACGGCCGGGCGGGAGGCGGCCCTGCCGGGCTTCAAGCAGCTCGCGGCGACCGTCCGCGACATGCGCCGCCACCCGCTGACGCTGGCCTTCCTGCTCGCCTACCTCGTCTACAACGACGGCATCCAGACGGTGATCTCCCAGGCCTCTGTCTACGGCTCCGAGGAACTCGGCCTCGGGCAGTCCACCCTCATCGGTGCCGTGCTGCTGGTGCAGGTGCTGGCGGTGGCGGGCGCGCTGACCATGGGCCGGCTGGCCCGGGTCTACGGGGCCAAGCGCACGATCCTCGGCTCCCTGGTCGCGTGGACGGTGACGCTGGCGGCCGGGTACTTCCTGCCTGCCGGGGCGCCGGTGTGGTTCTTCGTCCTGGCCGCCGGGATCGGCCTGGTCCTGGGCGGCAGCCAGGCGCTGTCCCGCTCGCTGTTCTCCCATCTGATCCCGCCGGGCAAGGAGGCCGAATACTTCTCGGCGTACGAGATGAGCGACCGCGGCATGAGCTGGCTCGGGCCGCTGCTGTTCGGCGTCACCTACCAGCTGACCGGGAGCTACCGGGACGCGATCATCTCGCTGGTGGCCTTCTTCGTTCTCGGCTTCGCCCTGCTCGCGCGGGTTCCGGTGCGGCGTGCGATCGGCGAAGCGGGGAATCCGGTTCCGGAGAGGATTTAGCACTCGGAGCGAAAGGGCTGTAGTGTACGCGTTTGGCCTGCCAGGCGGACCGTTACTGCGCGTCAAAGATGCCGAAACGCTGGGTTATATCTGCTATCAGATGTGACAAACCGGGCGCTGGTGGGTACAACAAGGGCGGCTACGACGGCGACGCATGACCCGGAACGGGACTCGGAACGGGAATCTTTACCGCCGACCGGACGTTGACCGGATGACGACGACAGCGACACCTGTCCTGTGGGCGACAAGCCCGGGAGGCACGATTCATGAGTGAGCGAGCTCTTCGCGGCACGCGCCTCGTGGTGACCAGCTACGAGACGGACCGCGGCATCGACCTGGCCCCGCGCCAGGCCGTGGAGTACGCATGCGAGAAGGGGCACCGCTTCGAGATGCCCTTCTCGGTCGAGGCGGAGATCCCGCCGGAGTGGGAGTGCAAGGTCTGTGGGGCCCAGGCACTCCTCGTGGACGGCGATATCCCTGAAGAGAAGAAGGGCAAGCCCGCGCGTACGCACTGGGACATGCTGATGGAGCGGCGCACCCGCGAGGAACTCGAAGAGGTCCTCGAGGAGCGCCTGGCGGTTCTGCGATCCGGTGCGATGAACATCGCTGTTCATCCCCGTGACAGCCGCAAGTCGGCATAGCCCCGCAAGGGCCTGGCCGAAGTAACAGCGCATCAGAAGACCGCGGGCGCCGTACGAGAAGTACGGCGCCCGCGGTCTTCTGTGTGTTCGCCGCACGGGCGCGTGTCCGACGGGCGCGTGTCCGGTGCACGGTCTCGCGCGTGTCCGGTGCACGGTCTCGCGCGTGTCCGGTGCACGGTCTCGCGCGTGTCCGGTGCACGGGTCTTCCGCGTGCCCGGTGCCCGGGCGGGCGTGCGCCCGGGCCCGGCGGCTCAGTGCGTGAGCGGCGGGCGGGGCGGCTGCGGAGCGTTCCCGGGCTCGTCCCTGATGACCTCGCCCTGAACGACCTTGCCGTCGGGCTGGTGCATCCGGGCCTGCTGGAAGGCACCGCCCAGGGTGCCCGGGCGGGCCTCCCGCAGCTTGCGCTCGAACGTGCGCTCCGCCGAGCGGCTCACGATCTTCTGGACGGGCGGCAGCAGCAGGAGCAGGCCCACGGCGTCGGACGCCAGGCCGGGGATGATCAGGAGCAGGCCGCCGAGCATCATCAGGCCGTTGCCCTCGCTGCCCGGGCGGGCCGCGTCGGGCATCACACCGCGCTGCTGCTGTTGCAGCGCCTCGGAGAGCTTGCGGAAGGCCCGCCGGCCGGCCCGCTTGATGACGACCGAGCCGAGGACGAGCCCCGCCAGCAGGACGAGGAAGACCACCAGCCCGCTCGTCGCCCCCGCGACCAGGGTGAGCAGCCATATCTCCAGCACGAACCACGCGGCGATCCCCAGCGGCAGGAACGTACGCAACCGGGAGCGCTGGGGCCGGGCAGGGGGCAGCGGGGTCTGAGCGCCTGTCGTCATGTCTCCAGTGTGCCTGGCCCCGGCTCAGCACGGGATAAGGCCGCCATCAGCTGTTCCTGTGAGCGGCTGCCCCCGACGGAGCGCGCGGCTACGGCTTGGAGGGCTTGCCGCCGCGCCCCGTGACCTTGCCGACCCGTTCCCCCACGCCCCAGGCCGTGACGCGCCACAGCGCCTCGACGAGGATGTCGCGGCTCATCTTGGAGTCGCCGAGTTCGCGTTCGACGAAGGTGATGGGCACCTCGACCACGTGGTAGCCGGCCCGGACCGCGCGGCGGGCGAGGTCGACCTGGAAGCAGTACCCCTGTGAGGCGACCTCGTCGAGGCCGAGGCCCTCCAGGGTCTCGCGTCGGAAGGCGCGGTAGCCGCCGGTGATGTCCCGCAGCGGCAGGTCGAGCGCGAGCCTGGAGTAGAGGCTGCCGCCCCGGGAGATCACCTCGCGGGACTTCGGCCAGTTCACCACCCGGCCGCCCGGCACCCAGCGCGAGCCCAGCACCAGGTCGGCGCTCTTGAGGGCGGTGAGCAGGCGGGGCAGTTCCTCGGGCTGGTGGGAGCCGTCGGCGTCCATCTCGATCAGCACGCCGTAGCCGCGCTCCAGGCCCCAGTGGAAGCCCGCGAGGTAGGCGGCGCCCAGGCCCTCCTTGCCCTTGCGGTGCAGCACGTGGACGTGGTCGTCCTCGACGGCCACTTCGTCGGCGAGCTTGCCCGTGCCGTCGGGGCTGTTGTCGTCGGCCACGAGCACATGTGCCTCGGGGACGGCCTTGCGTACCCGGCCGACGATGCTCTTGATGTTCTCCGCCTCGTTGTAGGTCGGGATGATCACCAAGGCCGTACCGAGCGGGCCGAACTTCCTCACCTGGGCTTCTGCCGGGAGGGTTCCGTCGCCGTCGTTCACTGCTGCCCCTTCATCTTCATACGCAGGGGTCCACCATAGTGGGCCCGGCCTGCGATGACGTGACAGGGCGTTCGAATCGTGGTGTCGAATCCGCAAGACGCGGGTAAGAGCGCGCCTCCGGGTGTGCGCGTACGGCGGATGGGGGCCCGGTGCCCTTCGGGCCGGCCTGGGATCCGCCGGCTGCGGATCGACCGAGAGCCGTTGTCTACTGAGCGCCCGGGCCCCACCCGGGTCACACCTCCCCGACCGGCCGGAACGTTCCCTCGGCGCTGCGCCGGCCTGAGCCTGGCTCCCAGTGGCGGTGCCCCGGTGCGGCACACCGTCCCTGACCCGGCGGCGCCGCGGCGAGTGCTCGGACATTCCCCGGTCGGGCGTCCGGTGGTGGACTCGGACGAACCTACCGGCCTCCTGCGGCCGCCTGTCAACAGCCGTCCGACCTGCGCATCTTGTGGCAATGCCCTGGTCAGGGCCGAGGATGCGCAGGTCGCGCGCCGGGGGCGCAGCGCACGACTTCATGCGCGCCACCCCCGTAGATCACTCGCCCGGCCCTACGAAGACCGTGCGTCCGCCCACGACGGTGCGCAGACAGACGGGCAGGTCGCGGCCCGGAGTGAGGTCGGGCAGCCCCGGGGTGCCGGAGCGGGGGTCCGTCGACCAGCGGGCGACGCGGTCGTCCGGGGCCTGGACGACGAGTTCGCCGGTGCGCCAGACGGCGTAGTCGGCGGGGGCGCCGGGGACCAGCACGCCCGCGTCGTCCCGTCCGACGGCCCGCCAGCCGCCGCGCGTGTGCGCCGTGAACGCGGCGCGCACCGAGACGCGGTGCTCCGGCGTGCGGTGGAAGGCGGCGGCCCGGACCGTGCCCCACGGGTCGAGCGGGGTGACCGGGCTGTCGGAGCCGAACGCGAGCGGGACACCGGCGCGCAGCAGGGCCGCGAAGGGGTTCAGGGCCCGGGCCCGCTCCTTGCCGAGCCGCTGCGCGTACATGCCGTCCTCGCCGCCCCACAGGGCGTCGAAGGCGGGCTGCACGGAAGCGGTGAGGCCGAGTTCGGCGAAGGCGGCGACACTCTCCGGGGTGAGCATCTCGGCGTGCTCGACACGGTGCCGGGCGGCCCGGATCCGGCCGAGCCCGAGCTTCTCGGCGGCGGCGCGCACGCCCTCCACCACGGTGTCCACGGCGGCGTCGCCGATGGCGTGGAAACCGGCCTGCAGACCCGCCTCCGTGCACGCCACGACGTGCGCCGCGACCGCGTCGGCGTCCAGGTAGCCGATGCCGGTGTGCGCGGCGTCGGCGTACGGCTGGTGCAGACACGCCGTGTGCGAGCCGAGGGCGCCGTCGACGAACAGGTCCCCCGCGGCGCCGGCCGCGCCCAGCTCCCGCGCCTTGGCGGCGTCCTGCTCGGCCCAGTAGCCGACGACCCGCGGCCCGGGCTCCTCGCCCGCGAGGCGCAGCAGGCCGGTGAAGTCGTCCTCGGAGGAGATCTCGGGCCCGGCGCACTCGTGGAGCGTGCCGATCCCGAGCGAGACGGCGTGCGCGAGGGCGGCACGCTGCGCCTGCGTGCGCTGGTGCGGCGTCACGGCGGCGAACGCCGCGCCCCGCACGGCGTGGTGGGCGTCCGCGGTGAGCGGACCGTCCGCACGGGTGACCTCGGGGACCAGGTCGAGCAGGGCGGAGCTCACGACCGCCGAGTGGACGTCGATCCGGCTGAGGTAGAGGGGCCGGTGCCCGGTGGCCTCGTCGAGTTCGGCCCGCGTCGGCGGCCGCCCTCCGGGCCAGCGGGCGGCGTCCCACCCGTGCCCGAGCAGGACGCGGTCGCCCGGACGCGCGGCGGCGAAGTCCCGGACGAGGGCGAGGGCGGCTTCGAGGGAGGGGGCGCCGGACAGATCGAGTCCGGTGAGGGCGAGCCCGGTGGCGGTGGTGTGCACGTGCGCGTCCGTGAACGCCGGAGTGACCAGCGCTCCGTCGAGATCGACGACCTCGTCGACCCCGTCCGCGAAGGCGTCGGCGGCCCCTTCGGACCCCACCCAGGCGATCTGTCCCCGCTCCACGACCATCGCGGTGGCGAAGGGGTCGGCGGGGCTGTGGACCTCTCCACGGCGGAGAAGAACGGTCTTGGGCGGGGCGGTGGACTCACTCATGGAGCACAGTCTCACAGGGGCCGGGGTGACGCCTGAATCAGGGGCGCGGGGAACCGCGCGAACGCCACCGCGCGCCCCGCACCCGGCAACCGGCGTTCAGATCCGCGGCGGTCGCGCCTCGTACGGCGTGGACAGCACCACCGTCGTCCGGGTGGACACCCCGGCCAAGGACCGCAGCCGGGCCAGCAGCTCCTCCAGCTCGTGCGGCGTCGCCACCCGCACCTTGAGGATGTAGTTCTCGTCGCCCGCGACACTGTGGCACGCCTCGATCTCGGGCACGCCGGCCAGCCGGTCCGCGATGTCGTCCGGCGCGCTGGGATCGAACGGTTTCACCGAGATGAACGCCGTCATCGGCAGCCCCACGGCCTCCGGGTCGACGACCGCGGCATAGCCCCGGATGACACCCCGCTGCTCCAGCCGCCGCACCCGCTGATGCACGGCCGACGTGGACAGCCCCGTGGCCTTGCCCAGGTCGGTGTAGCTCATCCGCCCGTCCTTGACGAGCAGCTGCACGATCTGTCGGTCCAGCTCCTCCATGGCGCAAGAACCTACAGGGCGGTTGATCTCCTCGGATACCTGAGCAGCCCAGGTCATGCCCGCTTCGTGATGTGGCCGGAAGCCGACTGTCAGCCGTCCGGGGGACAAATGCGCCGCAGTGGACACCTGCACGGGGCATGTGACGAACGCCACAGGCCTCGAACAGTCTCCGTAATGTTCTCGTGATTACCGCCCAGGGGCGACGGGAAGTGCTTGCTGTGGCCGAGGCCGCAGCGCCTGTTACGGCCCAGTCCGAGGGGGAGAACCCAATGCAGAGTCTTAAGCGCCCTGGTCGCACCGCACCCAAGCGGCAGCAGCTCGTCGTCGAGCCCGAGCCGGAGGGCGTCGAACCCGACGCCTTCGACGACGAACTCGACGCCTACGACACGTTCGAGATGTTCCGGGTCGTCTGCCCGGACTGCGCGCAGCCCATCGCCCTGCTGGCGGACGAGGAGGTTCTGCCGGAGCACGCGCTGTGCGCCTCGCCGTGGAACCCCTTCGGGCTCACCGTCTGCGCCGGGACCGGCCGCCGGGCCACGGACGCCCGCGCCGCGGACGAGTCCACGGAACCTCAGGAGCAGGACACCGCACTGCTGTTGACGCTCCCTCAGGGGCTCGACTGGCGGACCCAGCCCTTCTCGCACGTCGGCGGCCCGGGCTCACGGCCCATCAGGGTTCCGGTCATGCGCCGCGCGGCCTGAGCGCGGGCCCTCCCGCCCGTTCGCTCCACTCCCGTAGCTGAACCGCACCGCGGCTCGCGGATCGCCGTGGTGCGGTTCGGTGTGTCCGGAGCCGTGTGCGGCATTGAACGAACGCCCGATTCCGTCATCCGGTGACCTGTCCGGGCTCTGCCGCGTTGCCCTGGTATGACCCCCATCTCCTCAGCGACCGGGCGTCAGCGCCTCCTGTACGTCCCGCCGCCCGCAGAATCGGTTCGGCCGGCTCCGCCCCGCTATCAGGACCCGCCGATCTACCGCGACTTGATGCGGACCTGGGCCGAGGGCGGCCGCACCCTTCCGGGCCGGCACGACCCGGAGTGGATGCGGCTCGCGGCCCCCTGGCGGGGCCTCGACCAGTTCAGCGTCCCTCTGGACCCACGAGATGGCGGGCGATGACCATCCGCTGGATCTGGTTGGTGCCCTCCACGATCTGCAGCACCTTGGCCTCGCGCATGTAGCGCTCGGCCGGGAAGTCGGCGGTGTAGCCGTAGCCGCCGAGGATCTGCACGGCGTCGGTGGTGACCCGCATCGCCGTGTCGGTGCAGTGCAGCTTGGCCATGGCGGCCTGCCGTGCGAACGGCCGGCCCGCGTCCTTCAGCCGCGCCGCCGCGAGGTAGAGCGCGCGGCCCGCCTCGATCTGCGTCGCCATGTCGGCGAGCATGAACCGCAGTCCCTGGAAGTCGGCGATCGGCTTGCCGAACTGGCGCCTTTCGGCCGCGTAGGCGAGCGCCTCGTCGAGCGCGGCCTGCGCCACACCGATCGCGCACGCCGAGATACCGAGCCGCCCCGAGTCGAGCGACGACAGGGCGATCGCGAAGCCCTGCCCCTCCTCGCCGATGCGGCGGTCGTCCGGGACGCGGACGCCGTCGAAGTGGACCTGCGCGGTGGGCGAGCCCTTCATGCCCATCTTCTTCTCCGGCACCGCGGCGCTCAGCCCCTCGGCGTCGCCTGGCACCAGGAACGCGGTGATCCCGCGCGGGCCTTCCTCGCCGGTGCGCGCCATCACCGTGTAGAAGTCCGCGATGCCGCCGTGCGTGATCCAGGCCTTGGTGCCGGTGATCACCCAGTCGTCGCCGTCCCGGACGGCCTTGGTGCGCAGGGCCGCCGCGTCCGAGCCCGAGTGCGGCTCGGAGAGGCAGTAGGCGCCGAGCAGGCCGCCCCCGAGCATCGCGGGCAGGTGCTCGACCTGCTGCTCCTTCGTGCCGTAGGCGGCGAGCGCGTAGGAGGCCAGGGAGTGGACGCTGACGCCGAGGCCGACGGTGAGGCGGGCCGCGGCGAGCTCCTCCAGGACCTGGAGGTAGACCTCGTAGGGCTGGTCACCGCCGCCGTACTCGGAGTCGTACGGCAGTCCGAGCAGTCCGGAGCGGGAGAGCAGGCTGAACAGCTCGCGCGGGAACCGGCCGGCGTCCTCCTCCTCGGCAGCCTTCGGGGTGATCTCCTGCTGCGCGATGTCGCGGACGAGTGAGATCAGGTCCCGGGCCTCCTCCGTGGGCAGTTGTCGGTCCACCGGCTGCGGGGCGCGGTCGGGCATGGCGACGCTCTCCTCCCTGTCGGGCACTGGCGGACGGGCCCATGGGTGGGGGCGGCGCCGCCGGGTCGTTCTGGTGCCTGGCCGATGCTTGCACTCCCGGGTCTCGGGAGCTGCTGACCAGCGGCTGTGCGCTGTGAGTATGCCCGATCGGAGGCATCCCGTCACCAGTTAACGACCGCTCACTTCAAGAATAGGCCGAGGGTGTCCGAGACGGCGAAATTGGTCCGAACCATTGACCCGACTGGTCTAGTCCTCCTACTGTTTCGCTCCACCGATTCACCGCGTTCATGCCAATCGGCGCGCGTTCCCCTCTCCCCACGAGGAGACACCGGATGCACACCCCCCACCGTTCCCGCTTCCGGGCCATCGTGTCCGCGGCCTGCTGCGCCGTCCTCGGCGCCGGTCTGCTGGCCGGCGCGGGCACTTCCGCCACCGCGGCGACCTCGGCTCAGGAGGCCGCCGCCGGTTCGAAGGCCGCTCCCGGCGCCCGGGCTGCCGGTTCCAAGGTCATCGGGTACTTCACCGAATGGGGCACCTACGACCGCAAGTACTACGTCAAGAACATCGAGACGTCCGGATCCGGCAGCAGGCTCACCCACATCAACTACGCCTTCGGCAACGTCACCGGCGGCAAGTGCGCCATGGGCGACGGCTACGCCGCCACCGACCGGGCCTACACCGCCGCCGAGTCCGTCGACGGCAAGGCCGACACCTGGGACCAGCCGCTGCGCGGCAACTTCAACCAGCTGCGCAAGCTGAAGCAGAAGCACCCGGATCTCAAGGTCCTGTGGTCCTTCGGCGGCTGGACCTGGTCGGGCGGCTTCGGTGAGGCCGCGAAGAACCCGGCCACCTTCGCCCAGTCCTGCTACGACCTCGTCGAGAACTCCAAGTGGGCCGATGTGTTCGACGGCATCGACATCGACTGGGAGTACCCGAACGCCTGCGGCGCCACCTGCGACACCAGCGGCAAGGCCGCCTTCAGGAACCTGATGCAGGCACTGCGGGCCAAGTTCGGCCAGCGGAACCTCGTGACCGCGGCGATCACCGCCGACGCCACCCCGGGTGGCAAGATCGACGCGGCCGACTACGCGGGCGCCGCCCGGTACGTCGACTGGTACAACCCGATGACGTACGACTTCTTCGGCGCCTGGGACGCGACCGGTCCGACGGCCCCGCACTCGCCGCTGACCTCGTACTCCGGCATCCCCAAGGCGGACAACCACAGCTCGGCGACCATCGCCAAGCTCAAGGGCCTCGGCATCCCCGCGTCGAAGCTGCTGCTCGGCATCGGCTTCTACGGCCGCGGCTGGACGGGCGTCACCCAGGCGGCCCCCGGCGGCACCGCGACCGGCCCGGCGGCGGGCACGTACGAGCAGGGCATCGAGGACTACAAGGTGCTCAAGAGCACGTGCCCGGCGACGGGGACGGTGGCCGGCACGGCGTACGCCAAGTGCGGCGGCAACTGGTGGAGTTACGACACCCCGGCGACCATCGGCACCAAGATGAACTACAAGAACCAGCAGGGCCTGGGCGGCACGTTCTTCTGGGAGCTGAGCGGCGACACGTCCAGCGGTGAGCTGATCAAGGCCATCCGGTAGCACGCCGAGCGAGGGGCGGAGGTCCGCGGCGGACCCTCCGCCCCCTTCTCATGCGCCCCTGCGGGCGGGCTGCGGGGCCGGGTGGGCGGGGTCGAGTTCCTCGATCGCGCGCAGGACACCACCGAGGGTCTTCACCAGCAGCTCGCCCATGGTGTCGCGGGGCAGCTCGGGGCGGTCGATCCATTCGAGCGTGGCGCCCTCGACACTGCACACCCAGGACAGCAGGCCCATCCGTGCCAGCGCGGGGACGTCGGCACGGCCGTACGCACCCTCGGCGATGGTGGTCACGACGGCTTCGCGCACTCCGTCACGGATGGCGTGCACCTCGGTGTCGAACCCGACCCCGCCGCTCACGATCGTGCGGTACGCGGCCTGGTTGTGCTCGGCGTAGCGCAGATAGCTGTCGATGGTGCGCTGGACCCGGTCGACCGGGGGCAGTTCGATGCCGCTCGCGGCCAGGGTGAGCAGCTCGGTGACCGAGTCCTGAATGATGGCCAGGTAGTAGCCGCGCTTGGACTGGAAGTAGTAGTAGATCAACCCCTTGGCGACGTGTGCCTGCCGGGCGATGTCGTCCATCGACAGGGCGTCGTAGGACGTGTCGGCGAACAACCTCCGCCCGATGGCGATGAGTTCGGCACGGCGCGCCATCGAGCGCTCGGTGCCGCGGGCCCTGGGACGCGCGGCGGGCTGGGGGCTGATATTCAATTTCGACCCTGGTCTCAACGGGCGGGGTGGGACCTCCGCAGTATGGCAGGCCCCACTCCCGGTCCGTGGGTCAGGTCACAGCAGCCCCAGCTGGGTCACGAGCATCGCCACGACCACGACGAGGGCCCAGCCCATGAGGTGCTCGACGACCTTCGGACCGTCTTCCCGAGGGCCGCCGGTGCGGACGCGTGGGGCGGTTGCTGAGTGCGCGGTCATGGCTTCTCGCTCATTCGGTGGTACGGACGGGCTCCCCCGGAGTTCCGTCCACCTTGCCACCGGACGTGGCTTTTGCGGCCGAGAGCTTGCTCACACGCGAACGCCCACGGCCGCCAGCGCCTTGCTCTGGGCCGCGCTCGGGCGGGCCGGGAAGTACAGGTAGCAGACGCCGCCGGTGCCCGAGACGACCTTGCCGGAGGCGTTGTACCGCTTGGTCCGGAGCCAGATGTTCTCGAACTCGCGCCGCCGGTAGACGCGCCGCACGGCCTCGTTGCTCGCCGAGAAGGGGTCGTTGGCGATCACGTCGCCGTCGGCGGTGAAGCCGATGACGGTCATCAGGTGCCCGGCGGTGCCGTAACCGGCGCCCGTGAGCTCCTCCTTGAGGAACGACTGGGACGTTATGGCCGGGATGCCCGCGGCGATCAGCGTCTCCAGGCCGGTGAGCGAGCCGAGCCGGGTGACCACGCCCTGAAGGTCCTTGAACGTGGCCGCGTAGGCGGCGTTGAACGGCCAGTTGCCGCAGCCCCCGTACTGGTAGTCGTAGGTGAAGCGGGCCGCGTGGCAGACCTGCGGGTCGGCGTACGAAGGATCGACCCAGGCCAACTGTCCGTCGGTGAGCCGGCCGCCCCAGTACTCGATGATCATCTGGGAGGACGTCGGGCTGCACCAGGCCTCGCCGCCGTTGTCGTACTCGGGGTACCGGCCCTTGTGGATCTCCTGCGAGTAGCGCGGAACGGCCAGTTCCTTCGCGAGGCCGGGCACGGACGCCGGGACGGTGAACCGGTCGGGCACGTCGGAGCCCATGACACCGAGCCGCCACACGGTGGGGGTCGCCTTGGTGCCGGGCTTGCGGTAGAGGGTCAGGCGCAGCCGGTACGACGCGAGGCGCAGGCCGGTGGACGCGTCGTCGATCGCCAGGGTGTCGGTCCAGACGGTGCTCCTGCCGTCGCTCTGGTCGTCGACCGAGGTGCGCCGGATGTCCTGGTCGCCTGCCGCCCAGCGGGCCATCACGTACCAGGGGGTGCTGGTGCCGTCGGAGTAGGTGCCCTTGATCTCGATCTGGATCCAGGTGCCGGCCGGGGTGCGCGCGTTCCACGAGACGATCGCCTCGGTCGCGGGGACGGCGAGCCGGTGGACGGGGGACGTCCAGGTGCCGTACTGCCACTCGGCGGTCGTGCCGGTGTGCGGATCCCGGTAGGCGGTGGTTCCGGCGGGCTTCGCGATCACCAGGCCCGGTCGGGTGCCGGTGACGGCCCCGGTGCCCTTGGCGGTGCCGCCGCGCCAGTCGCCGTAGGAGACCCAGGCCCGGTTGTCGACGGTGCGGGCCGGGAGCGCCCGGGCGGGATCTGTGGCGTCGGTCGTCACGGGGGCCTCGGGGTCGGCGGCCGCCGGCCCCGCGCCCGCGGTGACGGCGGCGGCTACCGCGGCGGCCAGGAGGGTTCGGCGGGAGGGCGGTTCGGCTCTGCGCATGGCGGGGACCCCCGGATGTCGGAGTCGGGCAGGGGCGGGGCAGGTCCGTGCACGGCCGGTCGTATCCGTGCGTGCGCCACATATGAGCACAGCCCGCCGTGTCCTGCCAGCACTTCGACGCGCGCCGCGCCCACCAATATTGGCGTCGACCAGTGGCGTCCGTTCCGGCTCCCGTCGTTAGAGTGCTGAGCGAGATGAATCCCTCCTTCCGCCCCGCACCCGGCCCCGCCGTCCGCGACCTGGCCGTCCGCGTCCGGCACCTCTCCCCTTCCTGCGGGCCGGTCCGGCTCGTCGGCGTCGACGGGCACGCCGGGTCCGGAAAGAGCACGTTCGCCGAGCAGTTGGCCGCGGCACTGGGCGGTGCGCCGGTGCTGCGTCTCGACGACATCGCCAGCCACGACGCGCTGTTCGACTGGACCGGCCGGCTGCTGGAGCAGGTGATCGAGCCGCTCTCCCACGGCCGGACCGCGTACTTCGCCCCCTACGACTGGCGGGCCCGCCGCTTCGGAACGCCGCGTCCTCTCCCGCCGGCCCCGGTGCTGCTCGTGGAGGGCGTCGGTGCCGGACGCCGGGCGCTGCGCTCCCGCCTGGCCCTGCTGCTGTGGATGGAGCTGCCACGCGAGGAGGCCTGGGCACGAGGAAGGTCACGTGACGGGGAGGAACAGCGGGAGTTCTGGGACGGGTGGGTGCCCGCGGAGCGCCGGCATTTCGCCGACGATCCCTCCCGCCCGTTCGCCGACCTCCTGGTACGGCAGCGAGATGAGGGATACGAGGTGCTCACGGGACCTGCCGGGACCGCCGGACCGGACCTGCCCCTCACGCACGGTGACGGGCCGCCCGCTGTGTGCTGAACTTGTGAAGGTGCTTGCGGGGCAAGTTGCCGGAGTGCTTCAACTCGGCTTGACCGCTGGGCCGTACAGGTCTTACGTTCTCAATGTGCGGCATCGGAGCCGCCCACAGACGCGAAGCCCCCGGTTGTTCCCCCGTGATCGGGGGCTTCGTTCTGCCTTCTTCCGGTTGTGCGGCCGCCGCGGGGCGCCGGACGCTCACCCTGGGTCACCGCGCGCGGGTTCGCCGCGTCCGCCCCACCTCGCCGAACGGCCCGTGCTGCACCCTACGGGGGCGCCGCGCCCGCAGGTACGATGCCCTCGTCGCGACCTGCGGGCGGTTGCTTCGCGCACGGTGCAACTCCGGTCCGTGGCACAGCGGTTCGAGCAGGGCATGGCCGGCTGGGGGACGGCTCGTTGGCATACCGACGGGGGCACGGTTTGTGGGGGACGTGATGGACTTCGGCACGCAGGGCCCTCAGGCCCCGGCCGACCTCGCCTGGCTGCGAGGCCTGGACGCCTACACCATGGGCGCGTATCCGCAGGCGGAGGAGGAGTTCCGCGCCGCCGTGCGCATGGACTCCGGGATGGCCGACGGCTGGCTGGGGCTGCACGCCCTGCGCGTCGACACGACGACCGCGCTGCTGCGGATGTTCCGGCACCGGGACCGTTTCGGCGAGCAGCGCTCCCGCTACCGCCGCACGCTCAACTCCTGGTACTGGCTGGGCTGGTGGGTGCAGCCGGTGCTGGAGAGCCCCCGCGATCTGCTGCTCGCGCACGCCTCCCACTGGCTGGACGGCCGCCACGTCCCCGAACTGGACCAGGCCCTCGCCGGGTTGCCGCCCGTCGACACCGACCACCAGGTCCGCTTCCTGCACGCCTGCCGCGCCTACCTGGTCAAGGACTGGGAGCAGCTGGTCCGCCACACCGACCCGCTGCTCGGCGATCCGATGCTCGGCATCGAGGCCGGCCTGTTCGGCGGCATGGCCCGGGTCCGCCTGGAGATGTACGGCCAGGCCGAACCGCTGCTGTCCACCGCGCTGATGCGCTGCCGCAGCGAGCAGCCGCAGCGCAAGGAGCTGCGCTACTGGCTGGCCCGGGCGCACGAGGGCACGGGCCGCAGCGCCGCAGCGCTCCCCCTGTACCGGGCCGTGCACCGCGTCGACCCGGCCTTCATGGACACCTCCGCCCGGCTCGCCGCCATCGCGGAGGGCGACGGGTACGACGACGTCGCCGACCTCGCGTCGATCACACTCACCGGCGCGGGCCAGGACACCGTGGACGGGCCGGACGGGTTCGATCCGCTCTTCGGCATCGAGGGGCGCGACCTGAGGCTTCCCGACCCCGAGCTGCCAATCGCTCCCCTGCCGCCGGTGACCGGTCCCCCGGTCCGCGAACGCACCGGCCCCGTTCCCTCCCTGCCCGCCGGGCCGACCGACCCGGCGTTACTGGAGGAAGCGCTCGCCGAGCTGGAGCGCATGGTGGGTCTGGAGCCGGTGAAGCGCCAGGTCAAGGCGCTGTCGGCGCAGCTGAACATGGCGCGGCTGCGGGCCGGGCAGGGCCTTCCGGTCCAGCCGCCGAAACGCCACTTCGTCTTCTCGGGCCCCTCCGGCACCGGCAAGACCACCGTCGCCCGCATCCTCGGCCGCGTCTTCTACGCCCTCGGGCTGCTCGGCGGCGACCATCTCGTGGAGGCACAGCGGGCCGACCTGGTCGGCGAGTACCTCGGGCAGACGGCGGTGAAGGCGAACGACCTGATCGACTCGGCCCTCGGCGGTGTCCTCTTCGTCGACGAGGCCTACTCCCTGTCCAACTCGGGCTACGGCAAGGGGGACGCGTACGGCGACGAGGCCCTCCAGGTGCTGTTGAAGCGCGCGGAGGACAACCGCGACCACCTCGTGGTGATCCTGGCCGGCTACCCGGAGGGCATGGACCGCCTGCTCGCTGCGAACCCCGGGCTGTCGTCCCGTTTCACCACCCGCGTCGACTTCCCCTCGTACCGGCCGCTCGAACTCACCGAGATCGGCAAGGTGCTCGCCGCGGAGAACGGCGACCTGTGGGACGACGAGTCCCTCGACGAGCTGCGGTCCATCGCGGGGCACGTGGTGGACCAGGGGTGGATCGACGAGCTGGGGAACGGGCGGTTCCTGCGGACGCTGTACGAGAAGAGCTGCGCGTACCGGGATCTTCGGCTGTCCGTCTACCCGGGCGTGCTGGGCAGGGACGACCTGGCGACGTTGCGGTTGCCGGATCTGATGCAGGCGTACGGGGAGGTCTTGTCGGGGCGGGGGCCAGGGAATCCATCGGCGCTGTGAGGAAGTGGCGTTACCGCTGAGGTCGGGTGGGCGCAGCGGCAACCCGGCGGAGCGGGGTGCCGCTGCGCCCACCCCTGCCGCCCCCCGCCGCACGCAAGCCCGCCGCGGGGGCGCGAGGGAGGGA
>NZ_JBEZWN010000043.1:0-67595 GCF_040637495.1 Streptomyces sp. NPDC029044 | reverse complement strand
GGAGTCCGCTGCCGGGCCGGAGTCCGCTGCCGGGCCGGAGTCCGCTGCCGGGCCGGAGTCCGCCGCCGGGCCGGAGTCCGCTGCCGGGCCGGAGTCCGCTGCCGGGCCGGAGTCCGCCGGCGGCCCGGAGCCCGCCGCCTGCCCGGAGCCCGCCGTCGGGCCGGTGGAGACCGTGCGGACACTGGCCGTCACCGACCCCGGCCGGCCGGCCGTCCTGGCGGGTGAGCGCACCGTCGGCTACGGCGAGTTGTGGGACCGCCTCGCGGCCGACCCGACGCCGCAGGCGCTCGTCGCACTCGTCGACGCCCTGTCGGGCACCGGCGTCGGCGAGGACGAGGTCGCCCGTGGCGCGTCCGGCGTCCGCCCCGCCCCCGCCTGCCCGGACGGTCTGCTGCGGCAGTGGTCGGCGGCCCTGGACCTGACCGCCGCGGACCGCTTCCTGCGGACCGCCCCCGCGGGCGCCCCCACGGCCGCCCTGGAAACCCTGCTGCCGCTGACCGCCGGCGCCACCGTGTGCCTGGCCCCGCACGGCGCGGCCGGGCCGGAACCCGCCCGCCTGGGAGCCACCGTGGCGGCCCTGCCCGCCGCTCTCCTGGCCGCACTCGCCGCGCGGCCCGGCACCCCGCTCGCCGGACTGCGGGCCGTCGTCGCCACCGGCCCGGACCCCGTCCGGCTGCCCGACGTCGCCGGCGTGCGCTTCGTACGGGCTCTCGGCGCCCCCGGGCAGCCGCCGTTGCCCTTCGCCGACCTGGGCGCCGGCCACCGCGGCCCCCTCGTCCCCGAGCCCGCGGCCGGCGCGGCCCTGCTGGACCCGGCCGGCCGTGAGGTCCTCGACGGCAGCGAAGGACACCTGCACCTCACCGCGGCCCCCCGCACCGCCCCGCTCCCGACGGGCATCGCCGCCCGCAGACTCCCCGGCGACCGGCTGGAGATCCTGGGCCGCGAGGGAGAGCACGTCGAGCGCGACGGCTACCGCATCCGGCCCGCCGACGTCGAATGGGCGCTCACCGCCCACCCCGCCGTCCACGGGGCGGTCGTGACCACGGCCCCGGACGGAACGATCACCGCCCGCGTCGAGAGCGCGCAGGCCGACTCCGCCGCCCTCCGCACCCATCTGCGCCGTGCCCTGCCCGGCTTCACCATCCCCGATACCTTCGTGGTCGGCGAACCGCTGCCGCTGACCCCCGACGGCCGCATCGACCGGGCCCGTGCCCGGCTCCTTGGAGGAGGCACCACCCCATGAGCACGCCCGACACCGCGTACGGCCGGGACTGGATGGTGCTCAAGGGCGTCCGCCAGCACAACCTCGACATCGCCGAACTGCACCTGCCCCGCCACGGCGTCACCGTCCTGACCGGCGTCTCCGGCAGCGGCAAGTCCTCCCTGGCCTTCGACACCATCCACGCCGAGGGCTACCGCCAGTACCTGGAGAGCCTCTCCGCCTATGTGCGGCGCAAGCTTCCCAAGGTGCCCAAGCCGGCCGTCGACTGGATCAGCGGCCTCAGCCCAACCGTCGCCATCGAACAGAAGACCATCAGCCGCAACCCCCGCTCCAACGTCGGCACCATCACCGAGATCTCGGACCGGCTCCGGCTGCTCTTCGCCCGGGCCGGCCGCCACAACTGCCGCACCTGCGGCGGCGACATCCATCCGCGGGACGCCGCCGAGCACATGGACTGGCTGCGCGAGCACGCCCGCCGAGACCGGCTGGAAGTGGGGGAGCCACCCGCGGGCGACCGCCCCGGCCGATTCCTCGCGGCCGTCGGACCGGACCCCGCCGCCGCCGAACTGTCCGCCGTGCGCGAGCACATCGAGTCCGCGCTGCGCACCGAACGTCACCTGGTCGTGCTGCGCGGCACCGAAACCGTCCGGCACATCAGGGAGGGCTTCTTCTGCGCGGACTGCGGCACCCGGGCGCGCGCCACGTCCTCACAGTGGTTCACCCCCAACTCGCCGATCGGCATGTGCGAGGGCTGCGAAGGGCTGGGGTTCATCCTGCGCGTGGACGCCTCGCTGCTCGTCGGCGACGAGAACGAGTCCATCCGCTCCGGCGCCCTGACCTTCTTCGGCGACCGCCGCGGCAGCAAGAAGACCTGGTGGCCGGTACGAGAGCTGCCCGACCTGGTCGCCCTCGGCGGCGGCAGCCTCGACACCCCCTGGCGCGAACTCCCGCCGGGGCTGCGCGAGGTGATCCTGCACGGCAGCTCCACGCTCGACCTCGCTCCCGAGCTCGCCGAACGACTGCGGCGGCAGCCCTTCGAAGGCTTCACCGGGCACATCGAGCGCCTCTTCAGGGAGGCCGACTCGCCAGGACGCAAGCAGTTCTACCAGGTGTTCATGTCGGCGATGACCTGCACGGGCTGCGCCGGCACCCGGCATCACGCCGAGGCCCTCGCCGTCACCCTCGCCGGTCTCAACATCGCCGAGGTCAACGCCCTGCCCATCACGCGCCTCAGCACGTGGCTGAGCACCGTGCGCACCGAACTGCAACGCAGCTTCCTGTCCGACATCGCGGCCGAACTGCTCGAACAGATCGCCGCACGCCTTGAGTTCATGCTCGACGTGGGCCTGCACTACCTCTCCCTGGACCGCTCGGCGCCCACCCTCTCGGCGGGGGAGGGCCAGCGGCTGCGGCTGGCCCGCCAGCTCGGCAGCGGCCTCGTCGGAGTCACCTACGTACTGGACGAGCCCTCCATCGGCCTGCACGCCAAGGACAACGGCCGGCTCATCGTCATGCTGCGCCGGCTGGCCGCGGCCGGCAACGCCGTCCTCGTGGTCGAGCACGACCGCGAGACGATGGAGGCGGCCGACCACCTCGTGGACCTCGGGCCCGGCGCCGGCATCCGCGGCGGCCGCGTCATCGCCAGCGGCCCCGCCGCCGACGTCATCGCCCATCCCGACTCCCGCACCGGTGCCTACCTGCGCAACGAGGCCCAGGTGCGCTCCCCGCGCGCGACGCGCCGGGCCCCCGACGGCCGGTGGCTCACCGTCCGCGGCGCGACCCTGCACAACCTCCGCGACACGGACGCCGCCTTCCCCGTCGGGCTGCTGACCTGCGTCACCGGCGTCAGCGGCAGCGGCAAGAGCTCCCTGGTGACGCGCACCCTTCAGCCCGCGCTGGAGGAGGCCCTGCGCTTCCGGCACCAGCCCTCGGGCGCCTTCCGCGAACTCACCGGCTGGGAGCACTTCGAGCGCATCGTCACCGTCACCCAGGAGTCCATCGGCGCCTCCTCCCGCTCCACTCCGGCCACCTACATCGGGATCTTCGACGAGATCCGCAAGATGTTCGCCAAAACCGAGGAGGCCGTCCGCCGCCGCTACTCGACCTCCAAGTTCAGCTTCAACGCCGAACGCGGCGGCGGACGGTGCGACCGCTGCCTCGGCAAGGGCGTCATCCGCATCGAGATGCTCTTCCTGGCCGACGTCAGCGTCGAGTGTCCGTCCTGCCGCGGCCTGCGCTACTCGCCGGAGACCCTGGAGATCCACTGCCGGGGTCTGAACATCGCCCAGACCCTGGATCTGGAGGCCGCGCAGGCCCTGGACGTCTTCCACGACGTGCCGGCCATCGCCGACCCCCTGCGGGTGCTGTGCGACGTGGGTCTGGGCTACCTCAGGCTCGGCCAGGACTCCATGACGCTCAGCGGCGGCGAGGCACAGCGCCTCAAACTCAGTCGCGAGCTGATGCGCGGCGGCCAGGGCCGCACCCTCTACCTCATCGACGAGCCCACCACCGGACTGCACTTCTCCGACGTGCAGTTGCTGCTCCAGGTCGTCCACGACCTCGTCGACCGCGGCAACACGGTGATCGTCATCGAGCACAGCATCGAGTTCGCGGCGGCCAGCGACTGGATCGTCGACCTCGGGCCCGGCGGTGGAGTCGACGGCGGTTCCGTGGTGGCCACCGGCCACCCCGAGTCCGTCGCCGCCGAACCGGCCAGCGCCTTGGCGCCGTTCCTCGCCACCCAGCTGTCCCACCTCGCCGCCGCCGGCCCGGCGGATCCACCGCCCGCCCGGCCGCGCACGGGCCGGGCCACCCAGTTCGAGTTCGAGATCCCGGTACCGGTTCCGGGGGAGGAGCACTCATGAAGGCCCTTCAGTGGCACGGCGCGTACAAGGTGCAGGTCTCGGACGACGTCGCCGCACCCACCCTGAGCGCCCCCACCGACGCCCTGGTCCGTGTGGTCCGGTCCGCCATCTGCGGCACCGACCTGCACCCCTACCGCGGTGAGATCGCCTCCTTCACCCCGGGCACCGTCACGGGGCACGAGTTCACCGGCGTGATCGAGGAGACCGGCGCGGACGTGCGCCACCTGCGGCCCGGCGACCGCGTCCTGGCCTCGGACGTCATCGCCTGCGGCGCCTGCTGGAACTGCCGTCGTGGCTGGCACTACCAGTGCGAGCAGGTCGGCCTGTTCGGTTACGACACCGTGGTCGGCACCACCGCCTTCGCCGGCGGCCACGCGGAACTCGTGCGCGTGCCCTTCGCCGACGTCGTGCTCTCCCCGATCCCCGACGACGTCGGCGACGAACGCGCCTTGCTCATCGGCGACGTCCTGTCCACCGGGTACGCCTGCGCCACCGGCGGCGAGGTGCGGCCCGGCGACACCGTCGCCGTCGTCGGCTGCGGTCCCGTCGGCCTGCTCGCCATGAAGGCCGCCGGCATCCTCGGGGCCGCGACCGTCCTGGCCGTCGACCCGCTCCCGGCCCGCCGCGCGCTGGCCGAGGAGCACGGGGCCGTCGGCCTGGCACCCGGGCCGGACCTCGCGGAGCAGGTCCGTGAACGGACGGGCGGACGCGGGGCGGATGTGGTGCTGGAGGCCGTCGGCACGGACGCCTCGCTGCTCAGCGCCCTGGAGATCGTCCGCCCGCGCGGCACCGTCTGCGCGGCCGGCGCGCACGCCTCCGAGGCGATGCCCATGCCGACCGGCCTGGCCTTCGGCAAGGAGCTGACCCTCCGGTTCGCCGTGGGTGACCCGATCAGTGTGCGGGAGCCCCTGATGAACCTCGTGCGGACCGGCCGCCTGGACCCCACCTTCGTCATCTCCCACCGCCTGCCCCTGGACGAGGCCGCCGAGGGCTTCCGCCTCTTCGACCAGGGCCGCGCCTCGAAGGTGGTGCTGATCCCGTGACGACCCTGCACGCGCGGGTCACCGACCGGGCCCGGCTCACGCCGCACGCGCCGGCCGTGCACTGCGGCGACCAGGTGCTCGACTACGGCGAACTCGACCGGCGCGCCGAGGAACTCGTCCCGCTCCTGCGAGGCCTGGGCGTCGGGCCGGAGACCCCCGTGGGCGTCCACCTGCGCCGCTGTCCCGAGCTGCCGGTGGCGTTGCTCGCGGTCCTCAAGGCGGGCGGCTATTGCGTGCCCCTGGACCCCGGCTATCCGCCGGAGCGGCTGCGCTCGGTCATGGAAGAGGTGGCCGCCCCGGTCGTGATGACGGTACGGGCGCTGCGCGCAGGCCTGCCCCATCACGGGAGCGCGGTCGTGTGCCTGGACGAACCCGCCGCGACGCCGCCCGCCGGCCGCGCCCCCCGCCCGCCGGCCGTGAGCCACCCGCAGGCCCTGGCCTGGGCCTCGTACACGTCCGGCTCCACCGGCCGGCCCAAGGGCGTGATGCTCTCCCACGGCCCGATGGCCGCCCTCGCCGAAGGCATCGCCGCCCGCCTCGAACTCACCCCGCGGGACCGGGTGCTCCAGTTCGCCTCCATCGGCTTCTCCGTCGCCGCCGAAGAGATCTTCTCGACCTGGTACGCCGGCGCGTGCCTGGTCATGGATCCCGACGAGTCGCTGGCCGACGCCGCGAGCCTGCACGACGTCATCGACAAGCAGCGGGTCACCGTCCTCCAGCTGACGCCCGCCTACTGGTACGAGTGGCTGCGCGAACTCGACCGGGACGCCGACGGGGCGCCCGTGCCGCCGGAGTCCCTGCGGCTGCTCGTGGTCGGCAGCGAACAGGTCTCGGCGGACAAGGTGGGGGAGTGGCTGTCGGGCGGGGTCCGCCTGGTGCAGGAGTACGGAGCGACCGAGGGCACCGTCTCGCAGCTGCTCTACGAGGTGAAGGCGCCGGCCGCCGAGGTCCGCGCCTGGCCACGCGTGCCGGTGGGCACCCCGCTGCCGGGGATCGCCGTACGCGTCCTCGACGCGGCGTTGCGGGCCGTGCCGGACGGTGAGCCGGGCGAGCTGTACGTGGCCGGGGACGCCGTCTCCCGCGGCTACCTCGCCCGGCCCGGCCTGACCGCGGAGCGCTTCCTGCCCGACGTCTGCGCGACCGTCCCGGGCGGGCGGATGTACCGCACCGGCGACCTGGCGCTGCGCCGCCCGGACGGCACCATCGAGTTCCTCGGCCGCATCGACCACCAGCTCAAGGTGCACGGCATCCGCATCGAGCCCGGCGAGGTGGAGACCGCCATCGGCGCGTATCCGGGAGTCGCCCGCAACGCGGTGCTGGCCCGGGAGTCGGCCGCCGGGGCCGACCAGCTCGTCGCCTGTGTGGTCTGGGAGAGCGAGCCCGATCCCGCGGGACTGCGGGCGTACCTGCGGGGGCGGCTGGCGCCCGGGCTGGTCCCGGCCCGCCTGGTCGCCGTACCGGCACTGCCGCTCAACCCGAACGGCAAGGTCGACCGGCGGGCCCTGCGCGACCTTCCGGTCGACCCGCCCGCGGCCACTTCGGCCGACGCCGGCCGGCGACCGCGCACTCCGGTCGAGGCGGCGCTGGCGGGCATCTGGGCGATGCTGCTGGGCCTGCCGTCCGTCGGCGCGGAGGAGGACTTCTTCCTGCTGGGCGGGGACTCGCTCACCGCGACCAGGCTGTCGGCCCACATCCGTGAGGCGCTGGGCGCCGACATCCGCCAGCACATGATCTTCGAGACCCCGACGGTCGCCGCGCTCGCCGCCCGGATCGAGGCCGCGCGGTCCGCGGTCGGAGGGAGGGACCCCGTCGCGGCGGCGCCTTCCGAGCCGTCCGCACCCCGCCGGAGCGGCGAGGCCGACGACACAGCCGTGCTCACGGCACCCGCGACCCCCGCGCAGCGGCAGATGTGGATGGCGCACCGGATGGAGAAGTCCGGCGCCGCCTACAACGAGCCGCTCGTCCTGCGGCTCACCGGACCCCTGGACCCGGCGCACCTCCGGACGGCGGTCCGCGCACTCCTGCGGCGGCACGGCGTGCTGCGCACCACCCTGCGTCTGGTGGAGGGGCGCCTGACCCAGTTCGTCGCCCCGCCCGCCGCCGCGGACGCGTTCGACCTGCCGGTGACCGACCTCGGCGGACTGCCCCCGGCCGAAGTCGACGAGCACGTACGCGCTCTGGTGCTGGAGCCGTTCGACCTGTCCCTCGGGCCGCTGATCCGCACGGCCCTGCTCAGGGTCGCCGCCGAGGAGCATCTGCTGGTCCTGGTGATGCACCACACCGTCTGCGACGGCTGGTCGCTGGACGTGCTGAAGCGGGACATGTCCCGGCTCTACGCCGAGGCGCTGACCGGCGAGCCGGCCGGGCTGCCGGAGCTGACCGCCGCCTACACCGACCACGCGACGCTGCTGGACACCGCGCAGGGCAGTCCGCAGGAGGCGGCCCAACTGGCCTACTGGTCCCGCCGCCTCGCCGACGCGCCCGCGGTGACCCGGCCGCCCCTCTCATCCGGTGCGGACCCGCGGCGGCCGGGCGGGGTGTCCCACCCGTTCAGCGTGGACCCGGAGACCGCCCGGAAACTGCGCGCCTTGGCGGCCACCGAACGGGCCACCCCGTACATGGTGCTGCTGGCCGCCTTCAAGGCTCTGGTCCATCGCAGCGCCGGAGCCCGGGACATCGTCGTCGGCGCTCTGTCGTCCGGCCGCGAACGCCCGGAGTTCGCGCACGTCATGGGTCTGTTCGTCAATCCGCTGGCCTTGCGTACGAGGGTGCCCGAGGGGGCCACCCTGCGGGACCTGGTGCGCCGGGTCCGGACCACCGTGCAGGAGGCCATGAGCCACCAGGACGTCCCGTTCGACCGGGTGGCGCGGGAGATCGCCCCGCAGCGGGGCCGTCAGCACGACCCGGTGTTCCAGCTGATGTTCTCCTTCGGTGGCACCACCGTCGACGCTCCCGCACTGCCCGGCCTGACCGTGACACCGGTCGCCGTGGACACCGGGTCGGCCAAGTTCGACGCCGCGGTGGTCGTCGAGGAAGCCTCGGACACGACTCTGACGGGCACGTTCGAGTTCCGCCTGGCCCGCTACGACGAGGCCGACGCGCTCCGCCTCACCGAGCAGTACCTCCTGCTGCTGAGGGAGATGGCGGCCGACCCGGACGCAACGGCGGCGGCGGCGCCGGGACGCGGAGCACCGGACGGGGAGGCGATCGCCGACGTCCCCCGCTGCGCGGGGTGACCAGGACGGACTCCTGGGCTCGCGGCGGCGGGACAGGGCTGGGCGGCGTACCGGTGGATCGGCCTGCGTGGTGCGTGCCCGCCGGGCGATCCGGCCTTCCGCGTCGGCCCCAAACAGGCCCGGGTCCGGCCGGAGCCTCACCGAGGCCTCGCCGTGTCAGCGGGAGTCGGTGCGGGGCGCGGGTTGCTCCCCCGAGCCCCGGACGATCAGCCGGGTGGGAACGGTGAGGGTGCGGGCACGGGAGCGGTCGCCGTCGAGGCGGGCGAGGGCGGTGGCCGCGGCGGTGCGGCCGATTTCCTCGGGGTCCTGGGCGACGACGGTCAGGGCCGGCTCCAGCGCCTCGGCGAGGGAGAGGTCGTCGAAGGCCACGACGGCCACGTCCTTGCGTTTGCTGCGGGCGAGTTCGGCGACGATGCCGAGCGCCATGATGTTGTTCCCGGCGAACAGGGCCGTGGGCGGATCGGCCCGTTCGAGGAGCTGGGAGGTCGCGGCCTCCGCGCCCGACTGGTCGTGGGCGTTGGCGACCAGCGAACGATCGTAGGGGACGTCCGCTTCTTGCAGGGCCGACCGGTAGCCGGTGAGGCGTTCGCGGCGGGTGTAGAGCTTGGTGGGGAGGTCACCGACGAAGCCGATGCGGCGGTGACCGTGGGCGATCAGGTGGGCGACGCCCTCCTGTGCCCCCGCACGGTTGGAGCTGACGATGCTGTCCGTGGACAGACCGACCCCTGGCCGGTCGAGGAAGACGATGGGCAGGCCCGCCGTACGGTGCGACTTGAGGTCGGAGTGGTCGGCGCCCACGGACGGAACGACGATCAGGATGCTGACGCGCCGGGCGAGGAACTGGGCCGTCAGGGCGCGTTCGCGCTCCGGATCGTCCGCGGACGAGCCCATGAGCAGCGTCAGGCCACGGTCCCGGACGGTCTCCTCGATACCGCGGGCCACCGCTCCGAAGAAGGGGTTGGCCAGGTCGGGGACGACCAGTCCTATGGTCGTGTCCGGACCGCCGACGCGGATGTTGCGGGCCATGAGGTTCGGCTGGAAGCCCAACGCGGCCACCGCGGTGAGTACCTGTTCCCGCGTCCGCGCCGAGACGGGCCCGTCCTCGTTGAGGACGCGGGACACCGTCTTGGCGCTGACACCTACTTCTCTGGCGACGTCGGCCAAGGTGGGGCGGCGGCTCGCTGCCATGGAGGAAACCGTCTCCTGGATGCCCCCGGGTTCCGGGCCGCGGCCTCGGCCGGAACATGCGAGAGCGGGTTGCGCTGTCAGGTGGCCTGTACTCCGGCGGCCTTGGCGGCCTCGGAATCCGCTACGACAGTATCTCCAGACGCGTCGACGGTGAGTGCGCCGGTCATGATGGCGACGACCTCGGCCATGGAGTAGTCGGAGGGCTTGATCACCGCGGCACGCCGGCCCAGCCGGTGGACGTGGATCCGGTCGGCGATCTCGAAGACGTGCGGCATGTTGTGGCTGATCAGGACGACCGGCATGCTCTTGTCGCGGACGCGGCGGATGAGGTCGAGGACCTGGCCGGACTCCTTGACGCCGAGTGCGGCGGTGGGTTCGTCCATGACGACGACGCTGCGGGCCCAGGCGACGGCGCGGGCGACCGCGACGGCCTGCCGCTGTCCGCCGGAGAGCGTCTCGACCGACTGGGTCAGCGAGCGCAGGCCGATCTTCAGGTCGGCCATGTGCTCGGCGGCCTCCTGGCGCATGCGCTTCTTGTCGAGCATGCGGAAGGCGCTGCCGAGGATGCCCGGGCGGCGCAGCTCGCGGCCGAGGAACATGTTCGAGGCGATGTCCATGGAGGCCGCCACGGCGAGGTCCTGGTAGACCGTCTCGATGCCGTGGGCGCGTGCGCTCTGCGGGCCGGAGAACTGGATCGGCTTGCCGCCCAGGCGTATCTCGCCCTCGTCCGGCACCAACGCGCCCGTGAGGGCCTTGATGAGACTGGTCTTGCCGGCACCGTTGTCGCCGATCACGGCGAGGACCTCGCCGGGCAGCAGATCGAAGTCGGCGCCGTCGATGGCGGTGACCTGGCCGTAGCGCTTGACCAGACCGCGCGCCTGGAGAACGGGGGTCACAGCGGTGGTCGTGGTCATCGGGCCTTCCTCCGGGAGATCTGGTCGACGGTCACCGCGAGGATCACCAGGACACCGGTGATCAGGGTCTGGTAGATCGAGGCGACGCCCATCAGCTGGAGCCCGTTGCGGAAGACGCCGACGATGAGGACGCCGATGAACGTGCCCAGGACCGACCCGCGTCCGCCGAAGAGGCTGGTGCCCCCGAGGACCACGGCGGTGATGCTGTCGAGGTTGTCGGTCTGCCCGGCCTGCGGGTCGCCGACTCCGGTGCGGGAGATGAGCAGCAGGGCGGCGATGCCGTAGAGGACACCGGCCGTGGTGTAGACGCCGATGGTCAGCCGGGAGGTGCGGATGCCGTTCAGCCGCGCCGCCTCCGGGCTGTTGCCCAGGGCGTAGACGTGCCGGCCCCAGCTGGTGCTGCTCAGGGCGTAGGCGAGGAGGAGGAACAGGGCGATGGTGACCAGCGAGCCGTAGGTGATGTCGGTCTTGCCGAGCGGGAAGGTCTGCCCCAGCGCCGTCAGCGGGCCGGGCAGGTTGGTGACCGTCTGCTCTTCGGAGTAGATGTGCGTCAGCGCGAACGCCACGTTGAGCATGCCGAGGGTGACGATGAACGGCGGCAGCGGGATCTTCTGCACCAGTGCCCCGTTGAGCAGGCCGAAGCCGCCGCAGACGGCCAGCCCCAGCGCGATGGCGGCGAGCGGTGGCAGGGAGCCCTCGGCGGCCATCTTGGCGATCATGATGCTGCCGAACGCCATCACCGCGCCGCAGGACAGGTCGATGCCGGCGGTGAGGATGATCAGGGTCTGGCCGATGGCCAGCGTGCCGACGACCATGACCTGCTGCACGATCAGCGAGAAGTTCCCGCCGGTGAGGAACTGGTCGGTCGAGACGGAGAAGAAGACGCAGGCCAGAAGGAGGGCGACCAGGGGGCCCGTGGTCGGTTGCGTGAGCAGCCTGCGGACCGTGGTCGGCCCTTTGAGCTCCGCGTACGGCGTGGACGTGGAGGGTGGCGTGGACGTGGCAGTCATGCGAGGTCCTTGTCGGAAGACTGAAGTCCTTGTCCGCCCTTGGCGGGCGGCAGGAGGACGAGGGGGCGGCCGTCCCCGGGCCGGGGAGGTGGGTCCGGCCGCCCCGCTGAGGGGTGTCGAACGGCGGCCGCCACGAAGGCGGCCGGGGGCAGCGGCTCAGCCCCAGCAGTTCTCCAGGCCGTAGGCGGTGTCCTTGGCAGCGACCCCGTCCTGCGCCTTGTCGGTGATCAGGGTGACGCCGGTGTCGGTGTAACCCGACGCCTTCTTGCCGTCCTTGGCGTACGCCACGACGGCCTTGACGCCCTCGGCGGCCATCTTCAGCGGGTACTGCTGCGAGGTCGCGGCGATCTTGCCGTCCTTGACGGCCCGGGTTCCGGTGCAGCCGCCGTCGACGGAGACGATCAGGACGTCCTTCTCCCGGCCCTTGGCCTTCAGAGCGGTGTAGGCGCCCAGGGCGGCAGGCTCGTTGATGGTGTAGACGACGTTGATGCCGGGTTCCTTCTGGAGGCAGTTCTCCATCGCCGTCTGGCCCTTGGACTGGTCGCCGCCGGTGTCCTGAGCGCAGGCGACGTCCTTGTCGGTGACGCCGAAGCCCTTGAGGAAACCGTTGTGGCGCTGCACGCCGACGGAGACGCCCGGCGCGAGGTCGAGGGCGGCTATCTTCGCCGTCTTGCCCTTCATCGCGGCCTTGGCGTACTCGCCGATCAGCTCGCCGGCCTTGAGGTTGTCCGTGGCGAAGAGGGCGTCGACCGCGCTCTGCGGCTCCGTCGGGGTGTCCAGGGCGATGACCAGAACGCCCTTGGCCTTGGCCTTCTCGATCGCGGGCACGATCGCCTTGGAGTCGCTCGGGGTGATCAGGATGCCCTTCACGCCGGCGGCGACCATGTTCTCGATGGCGGTGACCTGCCCGGCGTTGTCGCCGTCGAACTTGCCGGCCGCCGTCATGAGCTTGACGCCTTCGGCCTTCGCGGACTTCTCCGCGCCCTCCTTCATCTTGACGAAGAACGGGTTGGTGTCGGTCTTGGTGATGAGGCCGACCTTGACCTCGCCCGAACCGGTGCTCGTGCTGCCCGATCCCGATCCGGATCCACAGGCGGTCAGGGCGAGCGCTGCGACACCTGTGCACGCAGCGGCTCTGAGCAGGGAGGAGGGCAGACGAGAGGTGCGTGACATGAACGACTCCTGCGGGATGTCGGGCGGGTGGCCGGCAGTGAGGCCTGCCGTCCCGCGATGTCAACGTTGACTGATGTCATCGTTGACACTGCTTGGCGAGGATGATGGACTCCGTTCCCCGGCAACGTCAATGCCTTGCACTCGTCACAAATCGGCAACGCCCCTCGGCGGCCCCCGCTCCGAAGCCGTTCGTCGGCATGCCCGGGTCATGCCCGATTCCGCTCCGCGCGTTCCCAGAGAAGAGCAGCCCATGAACCCGCGCCAGATCACCGTCCTGGGCGAATGCGTCGCCGACGCGTTCACCGAAGCCGCACCTGCCCGGAACGAACTCGCCCTGCGTGTACTGCCGGGCGGCGGACCCGCCAACACGGCGGTGGCCCTGGCCAGGCTCGGCACTCCGGCCCGCTTCCTCGCCCGGCTGTCCGGCGACGTGTTCGGCCGCCTGTTCCGGGCCCACCTCGCGGCATCCGGCGTGGACCTCTCACACGCCGTGGAGGCCGCCGAGCCCAGCACGCTCGCCGTCGCCGAACTGGACGCCCGGGGGCAGGCCGCGTTCTCCTTCCACGCCCAGGCCACCGCCGACTGGCAGTGGACCGGCGCGGAGCTGGCCGGGGTGGACCTGGCCGACACCGCCTGTGTGCACACCGGGTCGCTGGCCCTGGTCAGGGAACCCGGAGCGGCGGTGGTGGAGGAGTTCCTGGCAGCGGCCGCTCCGCGGACCACCATCAGCATCGACCCCAACGTCCGTCCGCTCCTGGTGCACCCCGAGGTCTACCGCGCCCGGCTGGCGCACTGGTGCGGTCTCGCGGACGTGCTGCGGCTGAGCGAGGACGACCTGGACCTCCTCCTGCCCGGAACGCCGCCCGAGCAGGCGTGCGACACCTGGCATGCGGCGGGGGTGCGGCTCGTCGTGATCACACGCGGCGCCGACGGCGCCCTGGCCTCGCTCGACGGGGAGCGGGTCCACGTGCCCGCGGTGACGACGCCGGTCGTCGACACGGTCGGCGCGGGGGACTCCTTCACCGCCGGCCTGCTGCACCACCTCGGCGCCCACGGACTCCTCGGCGGCAGGCTGGGGGACCTGAGGCTCGACCACGTCGAGGCGGCCTGCCTGTTCGCCGTGCGGGTCGCCGCGCTGACCTGCTCGGTGGCCGGACCCAACCCGCCCTGGCAGGACCAGCTGACGCCGCTCACGACGGACGCCCCCACCCGCCGGCACCTGGACGCCGCCCACTGAATCCCCGGACACGGACACGGACACAAACACAGACAGACAAGGACAAGGACGAAACCATGACGAAAACCCTGCTCGCCGAGTTCACCGCCCGAGAGGGAGCGGAGGACGAGGTCACCCGCCTGATCCGGGAGTACGCCCTGAAGGTGCGCGAAGAGGAAGGCAACGTGGCCTTCGACGTCTACACCAAGACGGCCGCCCCCCGCGCCTACTGGATCTTCGAGGTCTACCGGGACGAGGACGCCTTCCAGGCACACCTGAAGGCCCCGTACGGCGCCCCGTTCAACGCCGCCCTCGTCCCGCTGATCGAGGAGGACGCCTCCGTGCTCACGTTCCTCGATGAGATCGACCGTGCGTGAAGGCACCCGACCGTCCACGTGATCACCGCTGACGTGCGCGCGGTGATGCCGGCCGACGAGGTGGTGTCCGTTCTGGCGTGCTGCGGGATACGGACGCCGACGTCCGGACCGGCGGTGGCCGGGGCATCGACGCCCTGACCGGCGAGCGGACCCGGCTCCACCGCGACCTGGGCCTGATGCACCGCGAGGACCGGGAACCGGCCGGCGCGGCGGCTCTCGCGGACGCCGCGCCGCTTCCTTGAACGCCCGCTCCGCCGGGTGCCGCGCGCCGGCAGCCGCTTCCCGGCCGACCGGCGCACGGCCCCCGCCTCGTCACCGCCAGACGGACCCGAGCTGCCACGCGCGCAGGACGTCGAGCGTGGCGGTGCCTCCCTCGGCGAACACCTCGACGCCGGTGCTGGAGGGGTCGGGGAAGACCTGGTCGGTGATCACGGCCTCGCCGTCGCCGCCGAAGACCTCGACGGACGACCAGTCGACCAGGATCCGCAGCTTGACCTTGCCGTTCTCGGCCTTCAGGGGCGCGGTCTGCACGCCGGGGAAGGTGCTGTTGAAGTCCCCGGCGCCCGAGCGGGTGCGGTCGACGTACAGCTCCTGGGTGGTGGTGTCGTAGCCGATGACGGTCTGCTCGCCGCCCGCTCCGGTACGCACCTTCAGGCCGAAGCGGTCCGCGTCCTTGAGGGAGAAGGTGGCCTCGATGTCCAGCGCCCTGCCCTTGGCCCCGGGTCCGGTCAGGGGCTTGGACGTGCTCGTGAGGGTGAGGCCGGACGCTGTCGCCGGGCGCTTCTGGCGGAGGGACTCCAGGCTGCCCACCGGCTTGCTGGTCAGCCGGATCCGGCCGTCGACGGTGCGCAGGGCCATCTCCCTCGGGATGCTCTGCGCGCCGCGCCAGGGGGAGGTGGGGACGGACTGGCCGTAGTCCCAGTTGTTCATCCAGCCGATCATGTAGCGCTTGCCGCCCGGCGCGCCCTCCCAGGACACCGCCGCGTAGTAGTCCTTGCCGTAGTCGGCCCAGTCGGCGCGCTGTACGACGGACTTGGCGGGCTCGTCCGCGGCGGTGAACCGGTCGGCCAGGACGTGGCCCCAGCCGGCGGTGTTCTTGTCCACGACCTGGATCCGCGCCTTCTTGCCCGCGTAGGGGCGCAGGTCGAAGGACGCCCAGTCCAGTATCTCGCTGTCGGCGCCGGTGGCGCTGCGGACGACCTTGCCGTCGACGATCAGGTTGACGGCCGTCTCCTGGGAGACGCGCGCGGCCCGGGTGTCGGACAGCACGATGTGGTCGACGTTCAAGTGGCCCCAGCCGCCCGTGTTGTCGTCGACGATCCTGATCCGCGCCTTCTTGCCGGCGAGGTCGCCGACGTCCCAGGAGGCCCAGTTGAGCGCCTCGGCGTCCTTGCCGGTGGCGCTGCGGACGACCTGGCCGTCCACGAGGAGTTCGACGGCGGTGGGGTCGGCGGAGCCGGCGGGGTGGTTGCCGCCGCCGATGAGGAAGTTGACGTGCTTCCTGTCGACGGTGAACTCGGGCGAGGTGAGGGTGCCGGTGGTGGAATCGCCGTTCCGGAAGGTGTTGACCAGTCCCTGTCCCAGGAAGCCGGAGACCTGTTGCTGGCCGGGGAGGGTGCCGCCCGCCGGTGCGGTGCCGAAGGCGTCCCCGGTCGCCGTCCAGCCGCCGTAGGTTCCGCCCTCGAAGTCGGCGAGGACCGTGCCCTCGGGCGGAGTGCTGTCCAGTACGGTTCCCGCTTCGTGCGGATGCCGCCCGCCGCCGATCCTGAAGTTCAGGTAGGGGCTGTCGACGGTGAACTCGGGCGAGGTGAGGAGGCCGGTGGCGCCGTCACCGCCGTGGAAGCTGTTGGCGAGACCCTTGCCGTCGAAGCCCGAGACGGCCCCCTGACCGTCCACCGCCCCGGCTGCCGGCCCCGGGCCGAAGGCGGTCCCGGTCGCCGTCCAGTCGCCGAAGCCGGCGCCTTCGAAGTCCTGCACGACCATGCCCGTGGGCGGGGTGTAGGTGCCCTTGTCGTCGGGCGTGAACTTCTTGCCGTCGAAGTCTCCGACGAAGTACTGGGCGGCCGAACCGCCCGCGATGCCCCCGGGGTTGAGGTTGACGACCAGGACCCACTTGATCTTCTTCTTGTTGCCGTCGACCGCGAGGGGGAACAGGTCGGGGCACTCCCACACGCCGCCCGTCGCGCCGGCCGGCCCGAACTCGCTCTGCAACTCCCAGTCCTTGAGGTTCTTGGACGAGTAGAAGCGCACCTTGTGCTCGGCGGACAGCGACACCGTCATCAGCCATGTCTTGGTGGGTGCGTACCACTGGACCTTCGGGTCGCGGAAGTCCTTGGAGCCGATGTCGATCACGGGATTGCCCTGGTACTTGGTCCAGGTGCGGCCCCGGTCGGTGCTGTAGGCGAGCGACTGGGCCTGCTTGCCGCCGTTCTTGTAGGCGCTGGTGTAGATCGCCACCATGGGCGGGTTCTTCGTCGTGCCGAACCCGGTGGTGTTGTTCCAGTCGACGACCGCGCCGCCGGAGAAGACCATCTCCTCGTCGTCGTGCGACAGGGCGAGCGGCAGCTCCTCCCAGTGCACGAGGTCCTTGCTCACCGCGTGGCCCCAGGACATGTCGCCCCAGGAGTTGCCGTTCGGGTTGTACTGGTAGAAGAGGTGGTATTCGCCCTGGTAGTACACGAGGCCGTTGGGGTCGTTCATCCAGTTCTTCTGCGGGGTGAAGTGGAACTGGGGCCGGTGGGTCTCGGTGTACGCCGGGGTGTCGGCTGCGACGGCATGGGGAGCGAGCGGGGCTGCCGACAGGGCACAGACGGTCGCCACCGCCGCCATCATCCGTGTGCGGGCATGCCGGGATACGCGTACAGAGCTCATGGTGTCTCCTTGTCCCGCGGCCGTCGGCGCAGCGGTGACTGCGGCTTCTGCGCGACGGACCGAAAAAGTGCACCCCGGGCCGGTGTTGGCCATCCGTGCCCTCGACCCGGGGTGTCATCGTTGACTTGTGTCATCGATGACAGCGAGTGCCCGATTATGAAGCCCCATCCGGTCGCCGCGTCAACGGTCCGGGCGCGATTGCTCGGATACGACCGGCAGTTCGCCGGGCGTCGCCGGTCGACGCGGGCGGCCGGCACGGGCCTGCCGTGGCGGGCTCGGGTTCGGTGAACGTGCAGATCAGGCGGGTGGCGTGGGCGTACGTCGGTGCGCTTCGAGCGCGGTTCATCACGCTGCCGGGCCCTCGCAGCCCGACGGCTTCGGCGTCTCCTTCATCAAGGAACTCCTCTGCGCCGTCTGGCAGGTGAGAGCAGCCGCCGGGGCAGAGCGCTCGCCTGCGCGACGACACCCGACGACGCCGTCGGTCGCGGATCCGGCGGCGAGCGACACCGATGCCGATGCCGACCACGACGGTCGCGGGTGGCGGAACCCTCCTCGACACCGTCTCGACCAGGCCGACGGGGCTGCCGAGAGCACGGCGAGGAGGGCAGGCAACACGCCTGCTCCTGCCGAAGGCACGGGCACCCACGGTGGCCGGCCGCGAGCCGGCCGGGTGACCGTCACGTTCCACAGGTGGCCTGGGACGTCCGCGGCCGGGCCGTCACCGGCTCGCGCGACGGATGCGGATGGGTCCGCGGGCCTCGGTCTCCGTGACGGGCCGGCCGGCCTGGGTCACCTCGACCTCGCCGGCCGCCACCAGCCGCCAGGCCGCCCGGCGGGCCGGTTCCAGCAAAGCCCGCCAGCCTCCGTCGTCGCCCTCGTAGAGCTCACGCGCGGCGTCGGACGGACAGATCGAAGAGGTGGCTGCACGTCGCTCCAGCAGGTCCAGGATGACCTGCTCCAGCCGCTGAGTGAGCTGCCGGTCCGTCTCCGCCACGCCATCCAGTGTGGCACCGTTCGCCGAGGCGGACGATTCCACCGGGCAGCCGTTGCCTGTGAGCGCTTCGACGCACACCTTCGGATGCGCGTTTCGAGGAGTCGACCATGAAAGGGAGAGCCGCAGGGGGCACACACAGGGCGGTCTCCGACCGGCTCACGTTGTCCGCGGGCGGGCCTCCGCGAGGGCCTCCGCCTCATGGGTGCGCCGAGTGCCGGCCGAGAACTCGCGGGTGTACGTCTCCTCGTCCAGCGCGGCGCGCAGACGGGCCGCGATGCGTTCCACGTCCCCCCGTTCCGCCGGGGGCTGCGGGGCGCCGGCCCGTTCGCGGGTCGCCGCCGCCGTGCCGAGGAGGCGGGTCGCGCGGTGCGGGGCGTCTGCCAGGGAGTAGGCGCCGGCCAGGCCTTCCAGGGCCAGGGCGACCGAGCGGGGGTCCGTGGTCGCGGCGGCGGCCGCGAGGCCGTCGCGGTGGTACTCCAGCGCCCGCCCGGCGTCGCCGCGCTGCTCGGCGATGAACCCCAACTCGGCCAGCACCAGCGCCAGTCCCGGGCCGTCGCCGCGGCGGCGGTTCCAGGCGAGCCAGGGCCGCAGCCACTCCTCGGCGGCGTCGAGACGGCCCTGGCGGCGGGCGCTCAGGGCGAGCCCCAGCGCGGCGAACTGCTCGGCCGGCTGGTTTCCCTGCCCCTCCGCGATCCGCAGGGCACGTGTGTGCAGGTCGTCGGCCTCGTCGTAGCGCTGGGTGAGCAGGGCGATCCTGCCGAGGCCCGACAGCTTCGTGGACGTCTCGGGCCAGGTCTCCAGGGCCTGGGCGATGCGCAGGCTCTCCCGGTGCAGCCGGGCGGCGAGGTCGTAGTCGCCGTTGATCTCGGCCAGTCTGCCCAGCACGTCCGTCGTCTTCAGCCGGCCCCACAGGTCACCCAGTTCCGCGAAGTGGGCGCGGGCTTCCTCGGCGTTGCCGCGCAGCGCCTCCAGGTCGCCGCGGGCCAGGGCGAAGCACGCGCGCGTGGTCAGCGCGGCGGCGGTGCCCCACGCGTCGCGCAGGGTGCGGCAGCGCACCAGGACCCGCTCGACCCGCTGTTCGCCTTCGGCCAGCGCCCCCACCGTCCACTGCGCGTGCGCCAGGAACCACTGGGCCCTGGTCGACTCCACGGTCGACTCCGGTGGGTACTCCTGCGGGGCGTCGCACTCCCGGTCGTGCTCGCCGAGCAGCAGCCGGATGCCCGTGTACCAGAACTCCGCCTCCGCGCGCTCCTCGGGCGCGGCCTCGCCCGGTGTGCCCAGGGCCGTCGCCAGCGCCCTGCGGGCCTCGCCCAGCCGGCCCCGCACGTACCAGTACCAGGTCAGCGAGTTGACCAGGCGCAGTGCCTCCTGGGCGGCCCCGGACCGGTCGGCCTCGGCCAGCGCGCGCTGCACGTCGGCCGCCTCCAGGTCCAGGTACTGGAACCAGCGGGACTGCTCCCGCTCGTGCAGGTGCGGCCGGGCCCGCTCGGCGAGGCGGACGCAGTGGCGCAGGTGCCGGGCGGCGGTCCCGGCGTGCTCACCGGACTCGGCGAGCCTGGCACGCGCGTAGACCGCCACCGACTCCAGCAGCCGGTAGCGGGGACCCTGCGGCCCTTCGGTGCGGACGGCCAGCGAGCGTTCCACGAGCAGGCTCAGCGCGTCGAGGACGTCGGCGGGGGACACCCCGCCGCCGGAGCACACGTCCTCGGCGGCCCGCAGTCCGCAGCCCTCGCCGAACACCGACAGCCGGCGCAGGACGGTCCGTTCACGGTCGTCGAGCAGGCCCCAGCTCCAGTCGAGCGTGGCCTGGAGCGTCCGGTGGCGTGAAGGGGCGTCCCGGTAGCCGCTGTTGAGCACCGTGAAGCGGTCGTCGAGCCGGTCGTGCAGTTCCCTGACGCCCAGCGATCGCACACGCGTGGCCGCCAGTTCCAGGGCGAGCGGGATGCCGTCGAGGCGCCGGCACACAGCGGCGACCAGCGGGGCGGTGGTGGCGTCGAGCACGAACCCCGGGTCCGTCGCCCTGGTCCGGTCGACGAAGAGGCGTACGGCGCCCGCGTCCGTCAGCGCGTCGAGGTCCGGACCGTCCTCCGGCGGCAGCGAGAGGGGCGCAACCGGATACACCGTCTCGTCGCGGGTGCGCAGCGGCTCCTGGCTGGTCGTCAGGATGCGCAGCTGCGGGGCCCGGTGCAGCAGCGGGCCGGTCAGCCGGGCGGCCGCCTCCACGACGTGCTCGCAGTTGTCCAGCACGAGGAGCAGCCGCCGGCCCGCCAGCGCGTTCGCCAGCCGGTCGGTGGGGCTCCTGGCGTCGTCGTCGGAGGCGTTCTCCCGGATCCCCAGCGTCGCCATGACCTGCTCGGCCAGTGCCTCCGCGCCGGCGAACCGCTCCAGACCCCCGGCGTCCGCGAGTTCCACCAGCCGGGTGCCGTCCCCGAACGCGCCCGACAGGCTCTCCGCCGTGGCCTGGGCGAGGCGGGTCTTGCCGACCCCGCCCGGCCCGGTGAGCGTCACCAAGCGGCGCTGTGACAGCAGGGTCCGGATCGCCCGGAGGTCCTGTTCGCGGCCCACCAGGGGCGAGGCCGAACCGGTCGGCCCCGCCGCCACCCCGGCGGCGGACGGCGCGGGCGGCTCCGGCCGGGCCAGAACCGGATCGTGACGCAGGATGGCCTGCTGTAACGCCTCCAGGGACGGTCCAGGAATCAGCCCCAACTCCTCGTCCAGCCTTCGCCGCAGATCGTTGAAGCAGTCGAGCGCGTCGGAGGAGCGCCCCGCCCGGTACAGCGCCCGCATCAGGGCGCCGCGCAGCCCCTCGCGCAGCGGATGCTGCGCCACCAGCTCCGTCAGCTCGCCCACCAGCAGGGCGTGCTCGCCCAACTCCAGCCGTACGGCGGCGTGTTCCTCCACCGCCGTCAGCCGCTCCTCCTCCAGGCTCGCCGCCGTCGGCCGCACGGACGGCTGGTCCGCGAACTCGGCGAAGGCGGGGCCGCGCCACAGCGCCAGCGCCTCGGTGTAGAGCGCAGCCCGTGTCGCCGGGTCCTCACCGGACCGGGCCCGGGCGAGCAGCGCACGGAACCGCCCGGTGTCGAGCGCTCCGGCCGGGACGTCCAGGACGTACCCGGGCGGCCGGTGCGCGATCAGTTCGCGGCCGCCCGTCTCCGCGTCCTCCAACGCGCGCCGCAGCTGGGAGACTTTGGCCTGGAGCGACGCCGTCGGCCGGGCCGTGAACGTCGAACCGCCCCACAGGTCCTCGATGAGCCGGGCCGCCGGCACGACCTGCCCGTGGTGGGCGAGCAGATCGGCGAGGAGCATGCGCACCTTGACTTCAGGTACCCGCACCACCCGGTGCTCGTCCGTGCGCACCTCCAGCGGCCCCAGCACCCCGAACTCCATGATCTCAGCGTAACCGCCCGGCGACCGGCGTGACCGGCGACGACAAGGGCCCGGCCCCCGCTGCGCAGGGCGTTCCCGCAGCGTTCCCGAAGCCGTCCGAAGCGAATCCGAAGGGGCGTGTACCAGGGTTCCCCGAGGAATGCGGTTGCCGCGGGGAGCGGAGGGCGGGGGCAGGTGACCGGGAAGGAGCGACTGCGGCCGGCGATCACCACTCCGACGTACGGGGGAGCTCGCGCCTCTCGACCGGCAGCGGGAAATCAACCTCGAAGGTTCATCGGTGCGCCCCGCGTGCCGGTTCGTACGTACAACACACCACTTCGTACTGGAGGAACACATTCATGGGTGACAACCACACCTCGGTGTCGGTGCTCGGCCTCGGCCTGATGGGGCAGGCCCTGGCCACCGCCTTCCTGAAGGCCGGCCACGCCACCACCGTGTGGAACCGTTCGGCGGACAAGGCCGAGGGTCTCGTCAAGGACGGCGCGGTCCTCGCCGCGAAGCCCGCCGGCGCCGTCGCCGCGAGCGACCTGGTGGTCGTGTGCGTGTCGACGTACGACGTGGTGCACGACGTCATCGGCCCGCTCGGCGACGCGCTGCGCGGCAAGACCGTCGTCAACCTGACCACCGGCTCCTCCGAGCAGGCCCGGCAGACCGCCGAGTGGGCGGAGAAGAACGGCGCGCAGTACCTCGACGGCGCCATCATGATCACTCCGCCCGGCATTGGCGCCGAGACCTCCGTCCTCTTCTACGCGGGCGACCGGGCCGTCTTCGACGCCCACGAACCCGTGCTGAAGCTCCTCGGCGGCGGCACCACCTACCTCGGTGCCGACCACGGCAAGCCCGCCCTGTTCGACGTGTCGCTGCTCGGCCTGATGTGGGGCGCCCTCAACAGCTTCCTGCACGGTGTGGCCATCGTGGAGACCGGCGGCGTCAAGGCGCGGGAGTTCCTGCCGTGGGCGCACATGTGGCTGGACGCCATCAAGATGTTCACGGCCGACTACGCCGCGCAGATCGACGCCGGCGACGAGAAGTTCCCGGCCGACGACGCCACCCTGGAGACCCACCTGGGCGCGCTCAAGCACCTGATCGAGGAGTCCGAGGCGCTCGGCGTCGACACCGAACTGCCCAAGTACTCGGAGGCGCTGATGGAGGGCGTCATCGCCCAGGGCCACGCCAAGAACAGCTACGCCAGCGTGGTGAAGGCCTACCGGCGCCCGAACCGGTGAGCACCGGGCCCGGTAGTCGCTTCGCCCCTTGACGAAGGGGCCCGTTCCGAATCCGAATCCCCCTGCGCAACCGGCCGTCCGGGCCGCCGACCCGCCGCCGCGGCCCTGAGCCCGGCTGTCCCGGCCGGCGTCCCGGACCCCCGGAGGCCCGGGCGCCCCGCCGGCCGGATTGCCCGGCACGATCCCCGTGCGGTTGGATCAGCGGACCGGCTGAACGAAGCGGCGACCGAGGAGAGTTGATGGCGGCAGAGGGGGACCGGACGGAGAGTACGTCCGAGGGCCGTGTGAGCGGGCAGGCCCACATCACGACCGGCGGCGACGCCGGATGGGGCGCCGTGCCCCCTCCGCCCGCCGACCGGCACGTCGCCGAACTCCTCGTCCTTCTCCGGGAAGTGCGGTCCGACCTCGACCGTCTGCGGAGCACGGACGAGATCCGCGCGCTGCGGGACGAGTGCGAGGAGGCCGAGCAGGAGATCTCCCGGACGGGCCGCGTCACACCGGGCCTCGTCGCCCGGCTCCGCGCCCGCCTGGAGGCAGCGCAAACGGCCGTGTCGCCCCTGGCCTCCGTCGTCGGTCTCGTCCAGTCGCTCGCCCTGGTGGAGGGGCCGACCCTGGGCCCTCCGGAAGCCGGCGGGCAGCATCCGATGCGCCCCTGGCCCGTCGGCCGTGCGCGTCCCGGCGGGTACGGGGCTCCGGCGGGCCACACCCCGCCCGGCCCCAGCACCGGCTCCGACGACGACGAATGGCCCGACCCGGCCGATGGGTGACATCGCCAAGGGCGTGCTGGGCGGGGCCTGGACGCTGCTGGTGGGCTGGATCCTGCCCACCGCGCTGAACCTGGCCGTCTTCCTGCTCGCCGTCGCCCCCAGCCTTCGTGACCTCGGCCCGCTCGAACGGCTGCGCGGCGCGGGCGGACCCGGTACCGGCCTCACCCTGCTGACCGGCGCGCTGCTGCTGGGCCTGGTCGCCAACGCCTGCCAGAACGCGCTCTACCGGCTCCTGGAGGGGTACCTGCTGTGGCCGGCCCGGGCCTTCGAGGCGGGCTGCCGCCGCTGCCGCCGCAGCCGGGCGTTCCTCGCGGACCGGCTGACCGTGCTCCGCCTGGAGCGCCGCGAGGCCGAGCAGGGGCCGCTGCGGACCGAGGACACTCAGGAGCTCGCCCGGCTGCTCGCCGACCCGCGCCTCGCCCGCGCCGCCGGGCGGGACCGGCGTCGTACCGCCGTCCAGCGCGGGCTGCTGCGGGAGCGGTTCGCCCGGTTCCCGATCGCCGACGACCAGATCGCCCCGACCCGGCTCGGCAACGCCATCCGCCGCTTCGAGGAGTACGGCTGGGACCGCTACCGCCTCGACACCCAGCTGTTGTGGAACGAACTCACCGGCTGCGTCCCGGACCAGATCCGCCGCCAGAGCGAACTCGCCCGCGCCAGCGTCGACTTCTTCGTCGCCCTGCTGGCCGGCCACGTCGTCGTGGCACTGGCGGCGGTTCTCGCCCTGGCGGCCGGAGACCAGCCGGACCGCGTCGCCCTGCTGAGCACCCTCGTCGTACTCGCCGCGCTCGTGCCGGTCTGGTACCGGTCGGCCGTCACCGCGACCGACGAGTGGGCGGCCGCCGTCCGCGCCCTGGTCAACACCGGCCGCAAACCCCTCGCGGCCTCGCTCGGCCTCGCCCTCCCGCAGACCCTCGCCGCGGAACGCGCCATGTGGACGATGGTGTCCCGGCTCTCCCGCATCCCGTACCACGAACGCGCCGCCGCCCTGGACCCCTACCGCGCGGAACCCACCACGGAGCCGGCCTGACCCGCACCCGCCGCGGACGACCGTCCAAATCCGGTCGTCGGCGACGACCGGCCCGACCTGAGGCGCGGCCGAGGACCGGAGCGCCTGGCACGGGACCCTCGGCGCCTGCGCCCGGCTCCGCGGGGCCGGCGGCACCGCCGTCCGGACCCGGCGCCGCGGCGAGCCCGGCCGGGTGACGCAGGCCTGCCGCCTGTTCGAGAGGGAGGGCTCCGAACTGCTGTGGCTGTCCGCACCGGACGCCGGCCACGGAGTCGGGGCGCACCGGTTCGCCGGCCCGCCCCGGCCACCGCGCCCGGACCGCGCAGGTTGGAGTTCGCGGCTACGACGTGCTCCGGGACCACCCTGGTGCGGCAGCGTCGTAATCGCGCCGATTTTGCGGACGTGGCCCACGGCCAGGTGAGCGACGGGGCGAGCGGCGCGAGAATGGTGAGGGCCTGGCGCGGCACACCGGAACCCGCGGGCGAAACGATCCGCCGAACCCGCCCCGCCGCCGGGCGAGCTCCGAGATCAGGCACGCTCCCCCGATGTGATCGGACCGTCTTCAGACCGGCACGAACGCGCCGGAACGGAGGACTGACTCATGGCCACCCCGCTCACCGCCGCCCGGCTCGTCGCCGCGTTGAAGGCCGAGGGCTGCGCCGTCCGCGAAGTCGCCGGCTGGCGCACCAACAACCGTAATCACAAGGGCCCTTGGGGCCCCGTGCACGGCGCGATGATCCACCACACCGTCACCGGCTCCGGTACGGACGTCGTCGGGCTGATCTTCCACGGCCACAGTGCCCTGCCCGGTCCGCTCGCCACCGGCTGCATCACCAAGGACGGCGTCGTCCACCTCACCGGCAACGGCCGGGCCAACCATGCCGGGGGCGGTGACCGCGACGTGCTCGACGCCGTCATCGGCGAGTCGTACGGCACGTATCCGCCCCCGACGCACGAGCACGACGGCTCGGCCGGCGCGGTCGACGGCAACGCCCGCTTCTACGGCTGGGAGTGCGAGAACAGGGGCGACGGCAAGGACCCCTGGCCGCCCGCCCAGTACCTCGCGATGGTCAAGGCCACCGTCGCGATCTGCCGCGCGCACGGCTGGGGCCACAGGAGTGCCATCGGCCACCTGGAATGGAGCGACTGGAAGGTCGACCCGCGCGGATTCGACATGGCCGGCTTCCGCCGCGACGTCGCCGACGCCCTGGCCCTGCCGGCCGGCCGGTGGGAAGGAGAGGACCCCATGCCCCAGTACGTGAACCTCGGTGTCGCCGGGGATTACCAGCTCGCGCCCGGCGCCTGGGACTCGGTCGAGTTCACCGCGGAGTGGACCGACGAGACCGGCCACCACGCCACCGGCGGCAGCGTGTTCGCCCGGGGCCCGGCCCGCTTCAGCGGCACCGTCAGCCTCCACATCGACGGTCTGCCGGCGGGTGCGGTCGTGCAGGCGCGCATGTCGGAGTACGAGGGCGACGAACTCCGGGCGGACCACCCGATCCACGAGATCGCCGGGACCGGCGGCGGCAGCTTCGTGGTCGTGCCGGTGACCAAGCGGCTCGCCCCGGGGCGCAGCATGCGGGTGCGGCTGCTGAACCAGGCAGCCGCACCCGTCACCGTCGTGAGCGCCGTACTGACCGCGCTGGTCTGGAAGGAGACCTGAACACCGCCCTCCGGGAGACGATCGCCCGCATCCGCACGTATACCGGGGCATGAACCGAAGCGAGCCACGTCCGTTACGAGTTGAACGAACACACGGCCCTGTGATTAGGGTGCGGGCGATGTTCTGCGCGCACCCCACTCCTTTACTCCCGGCCGCAAGAGGCACCCACGCCTTCCGTCGTTGCGGGAGGTGCCGTGAGTGACACGGTGACCGCGGCCCGTCCCGGGGCCGCGGTGACACGGGCGACGGGGACGACGGCGCAGGAAGCGGCGCCCCGCCCGGTCCGGCAGCGGGACGCGTTCTTCGACAACGCCAAGTACCTGGCGATCGTCCTGGTGGCCGTGGGGCACGCCTGGGAGCCGCTGCGCCAGGGCAGCAGGACCGTCACCGCCCTCTACATGCTCGTCTACGCCTTCCACATGCCGGCGTTCATCATCGTCTCCGGCTACTTCTCGCGCGGCTTCGACGGCATCCCCGCCCGGCTCGGGCGCCTGCTGACCGGCGTCGTCGTCCCGTACGTGGTGTTCGAGACGGCGTACACCCTGTTCACGCGCTGGACCAGCCAGGACCCCGGCCGCCCGGTCAGCCTGCTGGACCCCCTGTACCTCACCTGGTTCCTCGCGGCGCTGTTCGTCTGGCGGCTGACCACGCCCCTGTGGCGGCTGGTGCGGTGGCCGCTCCCGCTCGCCCTGGCCGTCGCGATGCTGGCGACGACCGCACCGTCCATCGGCCACGACCTCGACTTGCAGCGCACCCTTCAGTTCCTGCCGTACTTCGTGTTCGGTCTGCTGCTGCGCCCGGAGCACTTCCGGCTGGTACGACGGCGTGCGGTGCGGATCCTCGCCGTGCCGGTGGCCGCCTGCGCCCTGGCCGTGGCGTACTGGGCGGTCCCGCGGATGGACTACGCCTGGTTCTTCCACGCGGACAGCGCCCCCGAGCTGGGCGTCCCCCTCTGGTACGGGCCCGTGATGACCCTGGCCGCCTTCGGCTGCTCGCTCGTCCTGGTCGGCTGCTTCCTGGCCTGGGTGCCCGGACGCCGGACCTGGTTCACCGTGCTGGGCGCCGGCACCCTGTGCGGCTACCTGCTGCACGGCTTCGTCGCGCAGGCAGCGAAGTACTGGGGCTGGTACGAACCGGCCTGGGTGCGCGGGCCCGCCGGCGTGGTCGCCGCCACCCTGGTCGCGGGCGTGGTGGTCACCGCCCTGTGCACTCCGTCCGTGCGGCGGGTCTTCCGCCCCGTGACGGAACCCGCCATGACGTGGGCCTTCCGTGACACGGCCGCCACCCGGACCGGTGCCGGTCGAGCTGCGCCCTGACCGCGCGGCGCGCACGCTGGAGAGACAGCACACTTCTCCGCGAGGGAGCACCGGCATGGCGAAGGGCCGCAGCGAGGGCGGGAAACCGAAGAAGGGTGACAAGGTCACCTGGAGCAGTCACGGCAGCCGGACCGAGGGCGAGGTCGAGAAGGAGATCACCGAACGGACCGAGGCGTCGGGCCGCACGGTCGACGCCTCACCGGACGACCCGCAGTACGAGGTGCGCAGCGACAAGTCCGGCAGGACCGCGGTGCACAAGCCGTCCGCGCTCAAGAAGAAGAAGTGAGGCGGCGTGGACGGCCAGGAGCGCGAGGAGACCTGGAACGACTTCCGTGAGCTGGTGAACATGACACCGGCGGACCTGGAGAAATGGCTGGAGTCCGACGCCTCACAAGGCGTCGGGCAGCACCAGGACGGCGGCGAGTCCACCGGGCACGCCTCCGGCCGCCGGATCGTGGCGATCCTGCGGGCCGCCAAGGGCGACCTCACCGACGACGACTACCGGCACATGCGCAAGGTCGTCGGCTACGTACGCCGCCACCGGGCCCAGCGGCCCTCCGGGGACGTCCGGGACACGCGGTGGCGGTACTCCCTGATGAACTGGGGTCACGACCCGCTCGCCGGGTGATCAGGGCGCGCCGGTCTCGTGCGGGGCCGCGGCGACACCGTTCAGTGCCTGGGTCATCTGGTGCTGGGTCTCTTCGGCCACGACACGGGCCTCCTCGACGACGTCACCCCGCTCGCGTATGAGGCTCGCGTAGATCGGCAGTTCTTCGGTTCGGGTCGAGTCGGGTTTCACAACGGGTTCCAATCGATTTGCAGCCGGGATCCGGGGGGTCCGAGTAAGTCTGCGTCACCGCCCCTCACCGCGTTACCCACCCCCGTGGTGTTCAGATTTCCGTCACGTGCTTCGCAAATTCCTCACGTTTGCGATCCGTGTCGGGGCACCGCAGCACACACCCGAAAGGGCCCCGGGAATCACTTCCCGGGGCCCTGTGGTGCGGAGGTCGTCAGAGCGACGTCGTCTGCACGCCCGCGTGCCCGCCCGCAGCCGCGCCCTCCGGCGAGAGGGTCCCCTGGAGGGCGGCGCAGGCCTCGCCGGCCAGGGGGCCGACCAGGCCGGCGGAGAGGCCGCCCACGAGGCCCGCGGAGACGTCGACGCCGCCCGCGTTGCCGCCGGCGACGGCGTCCAGGTCGGCGTCGGAGAGCTCGGCGGTGGCGACCCGAGAGGTGAGGTTCATGGGGGTGTTTCCCTTCGCGTGAATGTCTCGCAATGGCGGTGAGCGCGAGTGACGCCGGGATCCGGGGACCAGCTCCCGTCCCGGCTGCTCCCGCCGTGCGCAGGATCAAAACACTCCCCGCACAGCAGAGCCAACCGCCTTCCGGCGACGCGCGGTTCCTCTCGCCCGCCGTCTTCACCCCTGTGATCGCCGGGTCACCGGATGCGCCCACTCCTTCACACAGCCCGTCGCCCGGGCGGGTGCGGGAGTGTTGCGCCCCGGATCCCGAAGCGGGCACTTCGCCGCCAAGCTCCTCCGCCGGGGCCGTCACCCGCGGGCGGGCCGGGCGGCGCGCCGCCTCCCGGCCCGCGGTGTGCAGATGTGCTGGAGGTTCGGGCCCCGTATCCGTCAGGCCGCCGTGGCCGGCTGCATCAGACGGGCCAGCAGGTCGTCCAGGGTGACCAGGCCGGTGAGCCGGCCGGAGCCGTCGCGCACCACGGCCAGGGAGGCCCGGCGGCGGCGCAGCACCTCGATCGCGTCGGCGACCGTGGTGGTCTCCGCCAGCTCGGGCACCGGCCGGGCGAGGTCCCGCGCGGTCGTGGCCCGCCCCCGGGCCCGGGCCACCAGGGCGTCCCGGGCGTGCACCGAGCCGAGGACGACGCCGTTCTCCCGGACCAGCAGACGGGTGCGGTCGTGCTCGGCGGCGAAGCGCAGCAGCGCCTCGACGTCCGCGCCGCCCTCGGCCCAGGTGATCTCGGCGGCCGGGATCCGCAGCGCCGCGACCGGTGTCTCCGGCTCGGTCAGCGAGCGGGTCAGCAGCTCCGAGTCGGTCGCGCTGATCAGGCCCAGCCGTTCCGACTCCTCCACCAGGTGCGTCAGCTGCTCCCGGTTGTGCACGGAGGCCAGCTCGTCGCGCGGGGCGACCCGGCACAGCCGTACCAGGGCGTTGCTCACCGCGTTGAGCAGCCGGATCAGTGGACGCACGGCCCGCACCACGGCCCGGAAGGGCGGCGACAGCAGCATCGCCGAACGCTCCGGGTGGGCGATCGCCCAGGACTTGGGCGCCATCTCGCCCACCACCATGTGCAGGAACACCACCACGACCATCGCCACGGCGAAGGCCACGCCGTAACTGACGGCGCTGGGCAGGCCCAGCGCGTGCAGCAGCGGGTCGAGCTCGTGCGAGATCGCCGGCTTGGACACCGAGCCCAGGCCCAGCGTGCACACGGTGATGCCCAGCTGGGCGCCGGCCAGCATCAGCGACAGCTCGCGCATGCCGGCCAGGGCCGCGCCGGCGCCGCGCCGCCCGTCGGCCGCCGCCTTCTCCATGCGGTGGCGCTTGGCGGCGACGAGGGCGAACTCGGCCGCCACGAAGAAGCCGCTGCCGATCAGCAGCAGTACGGTCACGAAGACCGCCATCGGGAAACTCACGCCATCTCCTCGGCTTCCACGGCCTCCACCAGCGGGCCGATCCGGACCCGGTCCGCCACGTGCCGGTCCAGCGTGCGCACGTCGATCACGGCCCGGCCGCCGTCGGGCAGCCCGACCGTGACGCGGTCACCGACCGTCGGGAAGCGGCCGAGCCGGTCCACGACCAGTCCGGCCACGGTGTCGTAGTCGTCGTCCTCCGGCAGCCGGACACCGGTCGCCTCGGCCACCTCGTCCACCCGGCGGCCGGCGTCCACGAGCCAGCCGTCGCCGTCGGCGACGGCGAGCAGGGTGACCTTGTCGGACTCGTCGGCGATGTCTCCGACCAGTTCCTCGGCGATGTCCTCGTAGGTGACGATGCCCGCCACGCCGCCGTGCTCGTCGAGGACGACCGCGAACTCGTCGTCCTGCTCCCGCATCCGCGCCACCGCGTCGGGCAGGGCGAGGGTGTCCGGCAGCAGCAGGGGCCGGCGGGCCACCTCTCCGGCCCGCGCGCCGGCCATCCGGGCGGCGGGCAGCGCCATCAGCTCGCGCACGCCCAGCACGCCCACGATGTCGTCCGGGTGGTCCCCGAGGACCGGGTAGTTCGAGTGGCCGTGCCGGGCGATCAGGCCGACCGCCTCCTCGGCGCCGGCGTCCTTGCGCACGAACACGGCGTCCGCGCGCGGCACCATCACCTCGTCGAGGGTGCGCTCGGAGAACTCCAGCGCGTGGTCCAGCAGCGCGGCCGTGTCCTCGGGCAGCTCGCCCTGCTCATGGGACTCGCCGATCAGATGGCCCAGCTCCTCCAGCGTGGCGCCGTGGTGCAGTTCCTCGACGGGCTCGATCCCGGCCTTGCGCAGCAGCCGGTCGGCCGCGCCGTCGAAGACCCGCACGACGGGTCCGACGACCTTCAGGTACGCCAGGGTGGAGGGCGCCAGCGCCTTCGCCAGCCGCTCGGGCACGGCGATCGCGAGGTTCTTCGGGGCGAGTTCGCCCAGCACCATCTGCACGACCGTGGCCAGCGTGAAGGCGAGGACGACGGAGATGCCGCCGACGGCCGCGTCCGGCAGGCCGAGCCCTGACAGGGCGGGCCTGAGCAGGGCGGACACGGAGGGTTCGGCGATGAAGCCGACCACCAGCCCGGTGACGGTGATGCCGAGCTGTGCGCCGGACAGCATGAAGGACAGCCGCCCCAGCACCGTGAGGGCGCGGGCGGCCCTGCGGTCCCCGGCCTCGGCCTCACGCGCGAGGGTGAGCCGGTCGGCGGAGACGTAGGCGAACTCCTGGGCGACGAAGTAGCCGGTGCCGGCGGTCAGCAGGAACACGGCGAGCAGGCCCGTCAGGGCCTCTGCGGCATTCACCGAACACCACCCCGCCGTGTGCCGCGATCACTGGTGCCGTGGCGGGATGGTCGGGGACTGTGCCCCGGAGGGTCCGTCGGTCTGGCGGACAAGAACGTGCTCCTTCAGCTGTCGTGTGTCTCCGGTACAACGCGTGTCACCGCGCCGGTGTTCCCGGATTCTACGACCGTGTAGATCAGGCCGCCCGGCTCATTCCGGGCCGGACTGCTCCGCGAGATCCGGAACCAGCCCGCGCATCGCCGCGCACTGGTCCGGGCCCATGAAGCGGGCCAGGGACTCGGTGACCGTCTCGGCGAGCGGGGCGGAGGCCTTCTTCAGCAGGTCGCGCGCCTTGTCCGTGAGGGCGACCTCGACGCCCCGCTTGTCGCCGCAGACCGATCTGCGGGTGACGAGGCCGGCGTGCTGGAGGCAGGCGATCTGGTAGGTCAGGCGGGTCTTCGGACGGCCCAGGAGTTCCGCGACCCGCGTCATGCGCAGACCGCCCTCGGGCTGCTCCGCGAGCAGGCACAGGACCAGGAACTCGTCGTGCGAGACGTCCAGCTTCTCCTTCACGACAGCGCGCAGCCGCTGCTCCACCGCCCCGGTCGCCGCCAGCAACAGCATCCAGGCGCGCAGTTCGGCGGGCAGCAGCCCGCCACCGCCGAGGGACGGGCATTCGGGCAGGTCGGCGGGGTGCTCCTCGGGCTCGGCCATGGTGTCGAGTCTACCTGTCGTCCAAATTTGGAGCAGATGGTTGTCCAAGTTTGGATTAGCCGCTAGCGTGCCGTGCAGCAGTCATCCAAATTTGAACGAAAACCCAGAACGGCAACCCAAGGAGAACGACCATGACCGTCGCCGTGGAAACCGGACAGTGGCAGCTCGACGCGACCTCCTCGACCGTCGGCATCCGGCACAGGACCATGTGGGGCCTGGTCACCGTGAAGGGATCGTTCGGCGCCGTCAGCGGCACGGGCGAGGTCCGCCCCGACGGGTCCGCCGTCGGCACTCTGGCCTTCGACGTCGCCTCCCTGGACACCGGGCACGCCAAGCGCGACACCCACCTGAGGTCGGAGCACTTCTTCGACGCCGGCCACCACCCCGAGATCACCTTCGCGGCCCGCAGCGCCGAACTCCGCGACGGTGACCGGGTGCACGTCATCGGCCAGTTGACCGTGCGCGGCATCAGCAGGCCGCTGTCCCTGGACGCGCGCGTGACGGACCGGGACGCCGCGGGCATCACCCTGGACGCCGAGTTCACCGTGGACCGCGAGCAGTTCGGCATGGACTGGAACCAGCTGGGCATGATCCGCGGCCGGGCCACGGTCGCCGCCACCCTCCGCTTCACCCGGGTCACGGCCTGACGCCGACGTCAGTCGGCCCGCCGCGCACCGCTGCCTGCACATCCGTGCTCGACAGGGTCTGCGGCGACGCCGTGAACGCGCGCAGCCGGATCCGCCCGCCCGTCCGGGGCAGCGTGAAGCGGCCCGCGGGCGGTCGGAGTTCGTAGCGTGCGGTGCCGTGCGCGGGCAGGGTCCGCGGGCCCCGGACCACCCGCCAGTACGGGTCCATGCCCTGCCCCGTGGTCAGGGTGAAGTGCGGACTGAGGGCCGCGTCACCGGTGTTGGTGACCTTCAGGGCGAGGCGCGAGACGGTCGCCGCGCTGGGGTGGCGGACCGCCGTGACCCGCATCCGCAGGGGCGGTGTGCCCGTCGCCGCCACGGCCGCGGCGACCAGCGCCGGCGCCAGCAGCAGGACCGTCACGGCGATGCGCGCCGTGCTGCGGCGCGACCCCGGCAGCAGGCCCGGCAGCAGGCCCGGCAGCGGGCCCGGCAGCGGGCCCGGACGCGGCTGCCACGCCCCGGCGAACGCCGACGCCGGAGCGGTCACCGCCGACGCCAGCCACAGCGGCGTCATGAGCAGGTAGTAGCCGTCCTGCGACCGCGTCGCCAGATAGAAGGCGCACCAGGGCAGTACGGTCGCCGCCGGTCCCAGCCGCCGTACGAACAGCACGAACAGCGCGAGCAGCCCGGCGAGGAGCAGCAGGCTCGCGCGGGAGTACCAGTCGATCCGGTCGCTGCCGTCCGTCAGGTACAGCGAGACGCCGACCACGCCCTGGCCGTGCAGCACCGCCCCCTGGGTGAGGGGCAGGGCGATCCCGGTGAGCCAGCGCCCCGGCTCGCTCACCACGAAGTACGCGTTGACCAGCAGCCACCCGACGGCCGCGACCCCGGCGAACCGCGCCACCACCAGCGCCGCCGCCCGCCCGCCCAGCTCGCCGCGCCGCACCGCGTAGATCCCGGCCAGCAGGAACGGCGCCAGGAACCACGGGAGTTGCTGCGCGGCGCACGCCAGCCCCAGACACGCGGCCCGCGCCAGACCCGCGGCCCCGAGCCGGCCGCCCACGCCGGTCCGGGTCCAGCGCACCACCACCGGCACCAGCAACGCCAGCGCCACGATCGCCGGGTAGCCGAGCCGCCCGTACGACGGCAGCATCCCGAAGCCCAGACACACCAGGGTCGCCGCCGACCGCCACGGCATCGGCAGCATCCGCCACAGCGCGACCGTCCCGGCGATCAGCGTGCCCGTGCTCACCGCCGTCGCCGGAGTGCCGCCGTGGCACAGCCACAGCAGCGGCACCGCCAGCAGCGGCGCCAGTGGGGGATAGCCGTACGTCAGGTCGTAGCCGCCGGTCACCGTCGGGGTGAGGGCGACGCCGTGACCGAAGAGCCAGGGCCACGGCTGCCCGTACACCGGGTGCCCCGCGGCCAGTTCCCGCGCCGCCTGGGTGGTGAGCAGGGCCTCGTCGGAGCCGTTGTGGAGCATGATCCACGCGCACAGGGTGAGCGTCACGCCCGTCACCAGCACGCACCTGTCCACCCGGGCCAGCGACCGGGCCCGGCGGACGACCAGGGCCAGCACCCCGCACACCAGGATCGAGGCGTAGCACAGCGAGATCACCGCGGCCACGGCCGGCCGGTGACCGGCCGCCGACGTCCACACCGCCCGCGTACCGATCAGCAGGCCGATGTCGGCGAGCAGGGTCAGGACGCGGTGCCACTGGGCCGGGGGAGCGGGCGGGGCCGGCTCCGCGGACTGCGTGCGAGGACCGGGCACGACCAGCGTCGTTTCTGCCGAGTACACGCCGCAGGACGCTAATCGCCGCCGGTGAGCGGGACCCGGAGGGAGGTGAAGATTCCGGTGTGATCCGAGTAAGGGGCCCCGCGGACCCGCCAGATCAGTACAGGACCTGTCGGTACGCGTCCCGGTCAGTACACGTCCCGCACGTACCGCTTGTCCGCCGCGAGCTGCTTCACATACGCGGCGGCCTCCGCCTCGCCCAGTCCGCCGTGCGCCACCGCGATGTCCCGCAGCGCCCGGTCCACGTCCTTCGCCATCCGGGAGGCGTCGCCGCAGACGTAGAAGCGGGCCCCGTCGCGCAGCCAGTGCCACAGCTCCGGCCCGTGCTCGCGCATCCGGTCCTGCACGTACACCTTGTTGCGCTGGTCCCGGGAGAACGCGGTGTCGAGACGGGTGAGGGTGCCCTCGTCGCGCAGCGCCGTCAGCTCGTCCTCGTAGTAGAAGTCCGTCGCCCGGTGCTGCTCCCCGAAGAACAGCCAGTTGGGGGCCCGGTGGCCGAGCGCACGCCGCTCCTGGAGGAAGCCGAGGAAGGGCGCCACGCCGGTGCCCGGGCCGACCATGATCATCGGCGTCGAGGCGTCCGCCGGGGGCCGGAAGTGCGGCGAGCGCTGCACGAACACCGGCACCTCCGTGTCCGGTCCGGCGTCCGCGAGGTACGGCGAGCAGACCCCGCCGCGTGCCCGGCCGTGCAGGTTCTCGTACCGCACCACGGACACCGTCAGCGACACCCGGTGGGGTTCGGCCAGCGGACTGGACGATATGGAGTACAGCCTCGGCTGGAGCCTGCGCAGCACCCCGGCCCACTCCTCGGCGCCCGCCCGCACCGCGTACTCGGCCAGCACGTCCACCGCCTGCCGCCCCCAGCTCCACTGCGCCAGCCCGTCCTTGTTGTCCGGCCGCAGCAGCCTGCGCAACTCGTGCTTGTCCCGGGCGCGTTCGGCGACGAAGCGGAGCAGGTCGGGGGTGATCCGGGTGATGTCGAGATGCCGGTGCAGGGCCTCGCCGAACGGCACCTCACCGACGCCGTCGACCAGCACGGCCGACCCGGCGTCCACGCCGGTCACCGCCAGCCACTCCTCCACCAGGGCGGGCGCGTTGACCGGCCGCACCCCGAGCGCGTCCCCGGCCTCGTACGCCAGGTCCGTCCCGCTCGTGTCGAAGGTGAACCGCCGGACCTCCTTGCCCGCACCGGCCCCGCTGAGCAGCCGGTTGCCGACCAGCCGGGCGGTGGTGACGGTCTTCGCCCTCGCCCTCGTCCCGGGCTCGGCGACGGGGGCGGCAGCCGTGCCGCCCAGCGCGGACAGCACCTGGTCGAGCCACTCCCCGGCGGACGGCTCGAAGTCCGGCTCGCAGTCCGTGCGCGGGGCCAGCCGCACCCCGCCCAGCTCGTCGAGCCGTGCGTCCAGCCGTCGCCCGTGCCCGCAGAAGTCGTCGTAGGAGGAGTCGCCGAAGGCCAGCACGGCGTACCGCACCCCGTCCAGCCGAGGGGCCTGCTCACCGCAGAGCGCGTCCCAGAAGCCGGAGCCGTTGTCGGGTGCGTCGCCGTCCCCGAAGGTGCTGGTGATGAACAGCAGGTCCGCGGTGCGGGCGAGCGTCCCGACATCGGCGTCGTCCATGCCGACGAGGGTCGTACGGTGCCCCGTCGAGGTCAGCCGTTCGGCCGTGGCGGTGGCGAACTCCTCCGCGTTCCCGGTCTGCGAGGCCCAGAGCACGACGACCTCCCGCCCGGACCGCTCCTGCGGCACGGCGGCCCCGGTCCGGGAGTACATGCCGGCGAGAACGCCGTTCACCCACAGGGCGTGCTCGGGGGAGAAGGGCGCGTCGGGAGGCAGCACCGGCACCCCCGGGGCGCCCGAGCCGAGCCCGGCGAGGAAGCCGGTGAGGTACCGGCGCTCCTGGGCGGAGAGCACCGGGGGAGGGGAGGGTTCGAGGCCGAAGGGGTCCGCGCCGCCCGGCGTCACGGTCGTGGGCGTCAGGGCCGGTGACTGCGGCGCGGAAGCCGGGGACGCCACCTTCGCCAGCGACACCGCGCACACCTTGAACTCCGGCTGGAACGACAGCGGATCCACCGCGTCGCTCGTCACCGCGTTGATGCTCAGGTACTCGCCGAACAGGTCGTTCCAGTGGAACGGCGCGAAGCAGCAGCCGGGCCGTACCCGGTCCGTCACCACCGCGGGCAGCACGGCCCGTCCGCGCCGCGAGGCGACCTCCACGAGATCGCCGTCGGAGACAGCGAGCGCCGTGGCGTCCGCCGGATGGAGCTCCACGAACGGCCCGGGGTTCAGCTTGGAGAGCTTGGCGACCTTCCCGGTTTTGGTGAGCGTGTGCCACTGGTGCTGCACCCGCCCGGTGTTGAGCACGAACGGATAGTCGTCGTCCGGCATCTCGGCGGCGGGCAGGTGCGGCCGCGCGAAGAAGGCGGCCCGCCCGGAAGCCGTCGGGAAGCGCAGCCCCTCGTCGTCCACGTACCGGATCGGATTGCGCTCCGGCCCGTCCTCCCGCGCGGCCGGCCACTGCACGGGCCTCTCGCGCAGCCGCTCGTAGGACACCCCGCGCAGGTCCCAGCCGGTCTTCGGGTTCCAGAACCGCCGGATCTCGTCGAAGACCTGCTCGGCGCTGTCGTAGGAGAACCCCTTCTCGTAGCCCATCGCGCACGCCACCTCGGCGATGATCCGCCAGTCGGCCATCGCCTCCCCGGGCGGGTCCGCCGCCTGCCGGGTCAGCGTGAGGTTGCGCTCGCTGTTGACGAACACCCCCTCGGCCTCGGTCCACATCGCCCCGGGCAGGACGACGTCGGCGTACGCGTTCGTCTCGGTGTCCGCGAACACGTCCTGCGTGACGACGAACTCGGCGGCTTCCAGACCCTCGATGACCGTGCGGCGGTTGGCGACCGAGGCGACCGGGTTGGTGCAGATGATCCAGCAGGCCTTGATCTCCCCGTCGGCCATCTGCCGGAACATCTCGACCGTGCCCTGCCCGACCCCGTCGGCCCGTAGCGTCCCGGGCGGCAGCTCCCACACCTCCTCGGTGAACGCCCGATCCTCCGCGACGAGCACCGACCGCTGCCCGGGCAGCCCCGGCCCCATGTAGCCCATCTCGCGCCCGCCCATGGCGTTGGGCTGCCCGGTCAGCGAGAACGGCCCGGCCCCCGGACGGCAGATCGCTCCCGTCGCCAGATGCAGGTTGACCAGGGCGTTGGTGTTCCAGGTGCCGTGCGTGGACTGGTTGAGGCCCATCGTCCAGCAGCTCATCCACCGCTTCCCGGCCGCCCCGATGATCCGGGCCGCCTCCCTGAGGTCGTCCTCGGCGAGCCCGGTGATCCCGGCGACGGCCTCCGGGTGGTAGTCGGCGAGGAACCCGGGCAGCGCCTCCCAGCCCTCGGTGTGGTCCGCGACGAACGCCGGGTCGGTGTGCCCGTTCTCCAGCAGCAGGTGCAGCAGGCCGTTCAGCAGCGCGAGGTCGGTCCCCGGCCTGACCTGGAGGAACAGATCGGCCTTGGCGGCGGTCGCGGTCCGCCGCGGATCGACGACGATCAGCTTGGCGCCCGCCTTGACCCGCTCCATCATCCGCAGGAAGAGGATCGGATGGCAGTCGGCCATGTTCGACCCGATCACGAGGAAGGTGTCCGCCTGATCGAAGTCGTCGTACGACCCGGGCGGCCCGTCCGCACCCAGCGACAGCTTGTAGCCGGTGCCGGCGCTCGCCATGCACAGCCGTGAGTTCGACTCGATCCGGTTCGTGCCGACGAACCCCTTGGCCAGCTTGTTCGCCAGGTACTGCGCCTCCAGGCTCAGCTGCCCGGAGACGTAGAAGGCGACCGCGTCCGGCCCGTGCTCGTCGACGATTGCCCGCAGCCGCGCGGCGGTCTCGGCGATCGCGTCGGCCACGGGCGCGGGGACCGGCTCCTCGCCCCGCGCGTCCCGCACGAGCGCGCCGGTCAGCCGCCCGGGCGCGGCGAGCATGTCGGCGGTGGTCGCGCCCTTGGTGCACAGCCGCCCCGCGTTGGCGGGGTGAGCCTTGTCACCCGAGGCCTTCAGAACCGTGCGCCGCCCGTCCGGGCCCGCACCGACATCCAGTACCAGGCCGCAGCCCACACCGCAGTACGAGCAGACGGTGCGCACCCGCTGCGTCTCCTGCTGCGGCCGGGGAGTCGTGGTCATGCCGTCGACGGTACGAACATCCCGTTACGCAGGTGTCACATCACTTGATCACGAGCAGTTACGCCCGTCACACAGCCGCCTTCCAGCCGTTGTGAGGTGCATTGAGGTCGCGGAGCGTGTCGCTGTTGGGCCGAACGGGTGACTCTGCGCAAGAATTGCCCGATGCAGACAGCGAGTGCGAGCCAGGACGGAGCATGCCGGTGAACAGCCACGATGTCACCGACGAACAGTGGGAGGGGCTCGCCCAGGTCGTGCCGCTGCGAGGCCGGGACGCCTGGCCGTCCGCCGTCGGCCACCGGTCCATACCCGAGGCCGAGACGGAGACCCGCCGCCGTTTCGTCGTCCTGCGCGTGAACGTCTTCGCCGACGCCCGTGACGTCGCCGAGCGGCTGATGGCGGGCGTCCCCGTCCTCCTCGACCTCACCGGCGCGGAGACGGAGGTCGCCAAGCGGGTCCTCGACTTCAGCACCGGCGTCGTCTTCGGCCTGGCGAGCGGGATGCACCGGGTGGACCGCAACGTGTTCCTGCTGACCCCCGCGGGGACCGAGGTGACCGGGCTGATGGAGGGAGCGGGCCTGCCCGGGGTGTGACCACCGGCGTGACCGTAGCTCGATCGTAGGAAGCCCCCGGAGACGGAACGGTTCGTCCTGCCGGCGGAGCCCTACCGTCCGGACATGACCCAGCCCGCCCTCCCCGACCGTCCCCGCGTCACCGAACTGCGCCTGGCCGCCTTCACTGCCCACCGCCGCGCCGCGTTCCCGCTCGGGCCCCTCACCCTCCTCGCCGGCCCCAGCGGCAGCGGCAAGACCAGCGCGCTGCGGGCGTACGAGGCCCTCGCCCGGCTCGGGGGCGGCGCCCACCTCGGCGAGGCGTTCCCCGATCCCACCGCCTGCGTCCCGGAACGGGCCCGGCCGGACGCCCAGCGCCGCCGCGGCTTCCGCATCGGCTGCACGGCCGACGGCCCCGCAGGCCCGGTCCGCCTCGACGTGGCCGTGCAGGCCGAGCCCGAACTGCGGGTCGTGGGCGAGCGGTTGACGTCCGACGGGCTGGTCCTCCTGGAGACCGCCCTGCGCGACCCGGGCAAGCGCGCCGTGCAGGCCGCCTGGCACACGGCCGGACCGACACCGGTGACCCGCGGCCCGCTCCCGGACGACCGGCTCGGCACCGCCCTGCTGCCGCTGCGCGTGGCCGGCAAGACATCCGGGCAGCGCAGGGTGCTGGCGGCCGCCGAACAGATGGTCGTCGCCCTGCGCTCCGCCTTCGCCGTCGACCCCGAACCCGCCCGCATGCGCGGCTCCGTGACGGCCGGCTCCGGCCGGCTGCTGGGCGGCTGCGGCAACCTCGCCGACGTGCTGTGGCGGACCCGCGCCGAGTGCGGGCGGCGGCACGCGCAGTTCGTGGCGGCGGTGCGGGCGGGGTGCGCGGGGCCGGTGGCGGACGTACTCGCCCGGGCGGAGGAGGCCACGGGAACGGTCCGCGCCGCGCTCGACCGGGGCGACGGCGTCCGCACGGACCTGCGACGGCTCGGCGACGGTGAACTGCGCTACGTGGCCCTCGCGCTGGTGCTGCTCACCGGGCCGGACGTGCTGGAGGTCGACCCGGCCGGCGAGGTGCCCGCCGCGCTCCAGACGCTCACGGTCCTCGCCGACGGCTTCGACCGGGGCCTGGATGCGCGACAGCGGCTCGAACTGCTGCGGTTGGCGGCCCGGATGTGCGAGCGGGGGCACATCCGGCTGGTCGGCGCGGTCAGCGACGGCTCCTGGGCCGCCGGGACGGAGGGGGCGACGGTGGTACACCTGGACCGTGACTGATCCCCTGGACGTGGCCGGACTGCAACGTCGCCTGGCCGATTTCGCGGCCGCGCGGCACTGGCAGCAGTACCACACCCCCAAGAACCTGGCCGCCGCCCTCAGTGTGGAGGCCTCCGAACTGGTCGAGATCTTCCAGTGGCTGACCCCCGAGGAGTCGGCCCGGGTCATGGCCGACCCGGACACCGCGCACCGCGTCACCGACGAGGTCGCCGACGTGCTCGCCTATCTGCTCCAGCTGTGCGAGGTGCTCGGCATCGACCCGCTGGCGGCGCTGGACGCGAAGATCGACCGGAACGAGCGGAGGTTCCCGATCTAGCGGCACCGTCCCCGCTGCACAGAACGAACAACTCCGTTTGCACGCTGCGTAATCGAAACGCGGCTCGAATCCGAATCGTTGTCCGCAATTTTCCACCTTCCTCTGGCTTTTCGTCTCACACCCCTTCACTCTGGGTAGTGAACAAGGGAGTGCGGGCAGACGGACGCGCGCAGCGCGTCGGACAAGACGGGGGCAGCGCATGGACGCGGTGCGGCTCATCGTGACGAGCAGGCGGTCCCTGGCGGCGGGCGGCGGCGCGCGGGAGACCCTGACCGAGGTGTGGCAGGCGCAGGCCCTCGCGCAAGCCATAGGCAGCCGCCTCGCGGTCGCCGGACCGCCCGAACTGCGCGGTGAGGCCCTGGGGTTGACGGAGCTGGCGGGCCGGGGCTGCGGCGTCCTCGACCCGCCGGAACTGGCCCCCGGTGAGCTGCGGGCGGGCCAGCTCACCGAGTTGGGCGACGCCCGCCACACCCTGATGTACCTCGGCGGACTCCTCGGCGAGGTCGGCATCGCCCTCGTCGCCCTGGCCAGCTCAGCCGACGACGAGGGCACGTACTGGCAGTGCATGGAGGCCATCGACGCGGCGGACGAGTCCCGCGACCGCGTCCTGGAGATGCTCCGCAGACTCGCGGACCGGGAACAGACCCTGCCGGAGCGGGAGGCGGGGTGAGGCGGGGCGGGGAAAGTCCCTAACCCGCCTGCCCCTCCTCGACGACCCCGCGCTCGCAATCCCCCGCGGCCTGAAGATCCGCGTCCAACGCCGACAAATCCGCGTTCAATGCCGCCATCAGCTCCTCCATCTGCTGCAACAGCCCCTTGGGCTGCCCGCTCCCGCCCTGCTGCGGCACGGTCTCTTCGGACATGACGGCCTCCTCGGCCCCCGGCCCCCCTCGGAGGCCGACACGGGTGACGCCCCGGCGGTCCACCCCCGGTGCGGAAGCCGGGGGCTCCGGCTCCGCCCGAGCCAACGATCACCACCGGGGCCGGTCACTGGCCGGGTCGGGCGGCGGCTGCGGTATTGACGTAATTTCACCCGACCGGGGACCGGCGTGGACGGGGGACCGATCCCGAGGCCGCACACCCCGGCGTGCAGGATGGAAGCATGGATCTTCGCATCTTCACCGAGCCCCAGCAGGGGGCCGCCTACGACACTCTGCTCACCGTCGCCAAGGCCACCGAGGACCTGGGCTTCGACGCCTTCTTCCGGTCGGACCACTACCTCCGCATGGGCAACGGGGACGGCCTGCCCGGCCCGACCGACGCCTGGATCACCCTGGCCGGACTCGCCCGGGAGACCAAGCGCATCCGGCTCGGCACCCTCATGACCGCCGGCACCTTCCGGCTGCCCGGCGTGCTCGCCATCCAGGTCGCCCAGGTCGACCAGATGTCCGGCGGCCGGGTCGAACTGGGCCTCGGCGCGGGCTGGTTCGAGGAGGAGCACAAGGCCTACGGCATCCCCTTCCCCAAGGAGAAGTTCGCCCGCCTGGAAGAGCAGCTGGAGATCGTCACCGGCCTGTGGGCGACGGAACCCGGCAAGACCTTCGACTTCCACGGCACCTACTACGACCTCGCGGACTCTCCCGCCCTGCCCAAGCCCGCGCAGCGGAAGATCCCCGTGCTCGTCGGCGGCCACGGCCCCTCCCGCACCCCGCGGCTGGCCGCCGAGTACGCCGACGAGTTCAACATGCCCTTCGCCTCGGTGGAGGACAGCGAGCGCCAGTTCGACCGGGTCCGCGCGGCAGCCGAGGAAGCGGGCCGCGGCGGCGACGAGCTGACGTACTCCAACGCCCTCGTCGTCTGCGTCGGCCGGGACGACGCGGAGGTCGCCCGCCGGGCCGCCGCGATCGGCCGCGAGGTGGACGAGCTGAAGCTCAACGGCCTGGCCGGCTCCCCGGCCGAGGTCGTCGACAAGATCGGCCGCTACGCCGCGATCGGCTCCCGCCGCATCTACCTCCAGGTCCTCGACCTCGACGACCTCGACCATCTGGAGCTGATCTCCGCGCAGGTGCAGTCGCAGCTGTCGTAGAGGGCCCGCCCGACCGCCCTCGATAAACGAAGGCGCTGGTGGGCACAGGTGTGCGAAGCTGTGGGCGTCGTCCTGCCGAGCCCCCAGGATCACCATCCTGGGGGCTCGCGCACGTACGGCACGAACAACATCCACCCAGCCGGAGAGGCCCTCCGCATGTTCCTGACGATCACCACCACCGGCACCCCTGAGCGTCCCGCCACCGACCTCGGCTACCTGCTGCACAAGCACCCCGACAAGGCGCAGGCGTTCTCCACCTCCTACGGCACGGCCCACGTCCTCTACCCCGAGGCCGAAGCCGGGCGCTGCACGGCGGCGCTGCTGCTGGAGGTCGACGCGGTGGCACTGGTCAGGCGCGGCAAGGGCAAGGGCCGCGGCGGAGCCCCGGACGCGGCACTCGCGCAGTACGTCAACGACCGCCCCTACGCGGCCTCCTCCCTGCTCGCCGTGGCGCTGAGCAGCGTCTTCTCCAGCGCGATGAAGGGCGTCTGCAACGCCCGGCCGGAGCTGCCCGGCCGGCCCAGGCCGCTGCGCGTCGAGGTGCCCGCGCTGCCCGCCCGCGGCGGCCCCGACCTCGTGCGCAAGCTCTTCGAGCCGCTCGGGTGGACCGTCACCGCCGAGCCCGTTCCGCTGGACACCGAGTTCCCCGACTGGGGCGACTCGCGGTACGTGAGCCTGGTCCTGGAATCGGACGCGCTCACCCTCGCCGAGGCCCTGCGGCACCTGTACGTCCTGCTCCCCGTCCTCGACGACGCCAAGCACTACTGGGTCGCCCCCGACGAGGTCGACAAGCTGCTGCGCGTCGGCGAGGGCTGGCTGTCCGGCCACCCGGAGCAGCGCCTGATCACCAGCCGCTACCTGTCCCGCCGCTGGTCGCTGACCCGGCAGGCCACCGAGCGCCTGGAACTGGTGCGCCTCGCCGAGGCCGACGACAGCGAGGTCGAGGAGATCGACAACGCGGTCGAGGCGGAGACCGAGGCCGAGGAGAAGCCGACCCCGCTGGCCGTGCAGCGCCGCGAGGCGATCGTCACGGCGCTCCGGCAGTCCGGCGCCGCCCGCGTCCTCGACCTCGGCTGCGGGCAGGGCCAGTTGGTGCAGACCCTGCTCAAGGACCCGGCGTTCACCGAGATCGTCGGCGTCGACGTGTCGATGCGCGCCCTCACCATCGCCTCCCGGCGGCTCAAGCTGGACCGCATGGGTGAGCGGCAGGCCTCGCGCGTCCAGCTCTTCCAGGGCTCCGTCGCGTACACCGACGTCCGGCTCAAGGGATACGACGCCGCCGTGCTCAGCGAGGTCATCGAGCACCTCGACCTGCCCCGGCTGCCCGCCCTGGAGTACGCCGTGTTCGGCTCCGCCCGTCCGAGGACGGTCCTCGTGACCACCCCCAACGTCGAGTACAACGTGCGCTGGGAGTCCCTCCCGGCCGGCCACGTCCGGCACGGCGACCACCGCTTCGAGTGGACCCGCGCGCAGTTCCGGGCCTGGGCCGAGGCGGTGGCCGAACGGCACGGCTACGGCGTCGCGTTCGAACCCGTCGGCCCCGACGACCCCGAGGTGGGACCGCCCACCCAGATGGCCGTGTTCACCCAGACCAGCCCGAAGGAGGCGAAGGCGGCATGACCGACACACAGCAGGGGCGCGTGCTGCCCGTCACCGACCTGTCCCTGGTGGTGCTGGTCGGGGCCACCGGCTCCGGCAAGTCCACCTTCGCCCGCCGGCACTTCAAGCCCACCGAGGTCATCTCGTCCGACTTCTGCCGCGGCCTGGTCTCGGACGACGAGAACGACCAGGGCGCCACCAAGGACGCCTTCGACGTCCTGCACTACATCGCCGGCAAGCGCCTGGCCGCCGGCCGCCGCACGGTCGTGGACGCGACCAGCGTGCAGTCCGACGCCCGCCGCCAGCTCATCGACCTGGCCAAGCAGTACGACGTGCTGCCGATCGCCATCGTGCTCGACGTGCCCGAGGAGGTGTGCGCCGAACGCAACGCGGCCCGCACCGACCGCGCCGACATGCCCCGCCGGGTCATCCACCGCCACACCCGCGAACTGCGCCGCTCGCTGCGGCACCTGGAGCGCGAGGGCTTCCGCAAGGTGCACATCCTGCGCGGCGTGGAGGAGGTCGAGAACGCCACGATCGTCACCGAGAAGCGCTTCAACGACCTCACCCACCTCACCGGCCCGTTCGACATCATCGGCGACATCCACGGCTGCGCCGCCGAACTGGAGGCGCTGCTCGGCAAGCTGGGCTACGTCGACGGCGTCCACCCGGACGGTCGCACGGCCGTCTTCGTCGGCGACCTGGTCGACCGCGGCCCGGACAGCCCCGGCGTGCTGCGCCGCGTGATGGCGATGGTGAAGTCCGGCAACGCCCTGTGCGTGCCCGGCAACCACGAGAACAAGTACGGCCGGTACCTGCGCGGCCGCAAGGTCCAGCACACCCACGGCCTGGCCGAGACCATCGAGCAGATGGCAGGCGAGAGCGAGGAGTTCCTCGCCGAGGTACGGGAGTTCCTCGACGGTCTCGTCAGCCACTACGTCCTCGACGGCGGCCGGCTCGTCGTCTGCCACGCCGGTCTGCCCGAGAGGTACCACGGCCGTACCTCAGGCCGGGTCCGCAGCCACGCCCTGTACGGCGACACCACCGGCGAGACCGACGAGTTCGGCCTGCCGGTGCGCTACCCGTGGGCGGAGGACTACCGCGGCCGGGCCGCCGTCGTCTACGGCCACACCCCGGTGCCGGAGGCCACCTGGCTCAACAACACCATCTGCCTGGACACCGGCGCGGTCTTCGGCGGCAAGCTCACCGCGCTGCGCTGGCCGGAGCGCGAGCTGGCCGACGTCCCGGCGGAGCAGGTCTGGTACGAGCCGACGAAACCGCTGCGCTCCGAGGCGCCCGGCGGGCAGGACGGCCGTCCGCTGGACCTGGCGGACGTGCGGGGCCGCAGGGTCGTGGAGACCCGGCACCAGGGCCGCGTCGCGATCCGCGAGGAGAACGCGGCGGCGGCCCTGGAGGTCATGAGCCGCTTCGCGGTGGACCCGCGGCTGCTGCCGTACCTCCCGCCGACCATGGCCCCGACGGCCACCAGTCACGTCGAGGGGTACCTGGAGCACCCCGAGGAGGCCTTCGCCCAGTACAAGGACGACGGAGTCGCGCGGGTCGTGTGCGAGGAGAAGCACATGGGCTCGCGGGCGGTGGCCCTGGTGTGCCGCGACGCCGAGGCCGCCCGCAAGCGCTTCGGCGTGGACGGCCCGACAGGGTCGCTCTACACGCGCACCGGGCGCCCCTTCCTCGACGACGCCGCCCTCACCGAGGAGATCCTCGACCGGGTGCGCACGGCGATCGGCGAGGCCGGCCTCTGGGACGAGCTGGAGACGGACTGGCTGCTGCTGGACGCCGAGCTGATGCCCTGGTCGCTGAAGGCGTCCGGACTGCTGCGCTCGCAGTACGCCGCCGTGGGCGCCGCCTCCGGCGCGGTGCTCCCGCAGGTCTTGGGCGCTCTCCAGGGCGCGGCGGCGCGTGGCGTCGACGTGGCGGGCCTGCTGTCCCGCACCGGTGAACGGGCCAGCGACGCGGCCGCGTTCACCGAGGCCTACCGCCGCTACTGCTGGACGACGGACGGTCTGGAGGGCGTGCGCCTGGCACCGTTCCAGATCCTCGCGGTCCAGGGCCGCAGCCTCACCGGGCTGCCGCACGACGAGCAGCTCGCCCTGCTCGACCGGCTCGTCGAGCACGACGGCAGCGGCCTGCTCCGGACCACCCGGCGGCTCTACGTCGACACCGCCGACCCGGAGTCGGTGCGGGCCGGCGTCGACTGGTGGCTGGAGATGACCGGCCGCGGCGGCGAGGGCATGGTCGTCAAGCCGGTCGGCGCGGTGGTCCGCGACGGCCAGGGGCGCCTGGTGCAGCCCGGCATCAAGTGCCGCGGCCGTGAGTACCTGCGGATCATCTACGGCCCGGAGTACACGCGCCCGGAGAACCTCGCCCGTCTGCGCTCGCGGTTCCTCAACCACAAGCGGTCCCTGGCGATCCGCGAGTACGCCCTGGGGCTGGAGGCCCTGGACCGGCTGGCCGAGGGCGAGCCGCTGTGGCGGGTGCACGAGGCGGTGTTCGGGGTGCTGGCCCTGGAGTCGGAGCCGGTCGACCCGCGGCTGTGAGCCGGTGGTGGTGTGATTCCGGCCAGGCTTGTCCGCCTGGGACGCTCCTGGCCGGACGTCGCCCTTCCGGTCCCATTCGTCCCTGGTTAACCGCTGGTTGCCGTGCTAACTTCGCTGGTCTGCCCAGACAGGTGAACCGACTCAGGGGGAAAGTCGGTGCGGACAGGTACGGCGCCCGGCGAGTTCGGCGGCGCTTCGGGACATCAGCCGGATTTCGAGCTGCTCCTACGGCTCACGGACGTCCTCTGCGAGCTGGGCTGCGTGGAGGACGCGCCGAGCCGGGTGCAGTTCGCCGGTCTCCTGGGCGGCCAGCTCCACCGGCCGGTGGACATCCGTGGCGTCAGGCTCCGTGAGGACGTGGTGAGTCTGGTGACCGCTGCGCTGAGCGTGGCGGGCGGCGAGCACGTACTGGTCGGGGTGGTCCGCATCCTCGAAGGAGCCCCGGCCGGGGACGAACTCGACCGGCTGATCGCTCCCGCCCCCGTCCTGGCCGGACCGCTGTCCAAGGAGGACGAGAAGAGCGCACGCGTGGCGCTCTCCCGCGGAGACCTGCCCTCCGCACGGTTACGGGACGGTCTGGCCGAGGAACTCGCCGGCCTGGACCTCCCCGACGGACTCACCCCCGAACAGCTCTTCACGCACCTTCTCGAATGGAACGCGCAGGACGACGGTCTGCCGCCCGCCGTCCTGCTCCTCGACCACGCCGCCCGTCTCGCCGGAACCGTCGAGCACCGCCTGGCGCTCACCGGCTGGGTCGACGACTGGACCACACGCGCGGGCCTGACCGCGGAGTTGGGCGGACGCCGGGACAGACGCGCGGCGGTGGTGTGGTCGCCGGACATTCCCCGCACCCTCGTCGTCGCCGTCGAACCGGCCCGGGACGGCAGCCAGGACGTCGTCGTGCGGACCTGGACCAACGCCACCCCGGGGCGCTGGGACCCCCGCCCCGGCGAACCCGAGACGGTCCCCCTGGACGACCTCGGACGAGCCGTGGACGAGGCGCTCCGGCGCGGCACCCGCCTCTGGCTGGTCCCCCGCGAACCCGAGCCGCGCGGACTCCAGGAGCCGCCTGCGTACGTGGAGTTCCTCCTTCCGTACGATCTGATGAACCACGATGTGGCGGGGTTGACGTTCGCCGTGGGCGACGGGGAGCCCACTCCGCTCAGCCTGCGGTACGGGGTCCATCTACGCAGCCTGGAACGCATGCGTACGGACAACGCCGTGGTCCGCCAGCAGTGGCAGCGGCGCTGGGCGGCCCTGAAGCGGCACGGGATCACGGTGCACGCCTGGCGCGAAGCGGACGCCCGCCGGCAGCGCGCGTGGCAGATCGCGCTCGCCGGGGAATCCACAAAGACGGCAGTGCTGTTGGACGCACCGAACGGGGCTCCCGCCCTGGAGGCGCTCAAAGCGGCGATCGCGGAAGGGATCGGGCTGGCCGTCTGGGACCGCCGGGGCGAGTTCATCGAGGAGAGGCGCGAGGTGGTGACCGCGGTCTTCGCGGCCGTCTCGATGCCCGTGCAGCTTCCTTCCGTCATGCACCGCATGCGTCTGAACGCCGAGAGCGGCGCGGAGGACGCGGTCCAGTACCTGGCCCGGAACGTCGGATTCCTGTGGGACGACCCCACACGTGTCGTCGACCTCCAGGCCACCGACCCAGGCGATCTCGCCAGCTGAGCTAGGAGGCTTCGGCATGAGCGCACAGGAACGGACGGCCGCGGACGACTGGCGTGTCTTCCACGCCACCGGACGCCCGCAGGACGCCCCGCCGGTGCTGCCCGATCCGCCGCCCTGGCGGAGGTTCCGCGGCGGCCCGGTCGAGGCCCCGCCCCCGGACGACGCCGAGGCCGCGCTGCGCCGCCTGGGCCCCGGCGGCCTCACCCCGCAACTCGACGAGGAGCAGATGGAGACGGTCAACGCCGCCCTGCTGCTGCGCCGTCCGCTGCTGATCACCGGCCCGCCGGGCGTCGGCAAGTCGACGCTCGCCTACCTGATCTCGCGTGAGCTGGGGCTCGGCCGGGTGCTGGAGTGGAACGTCGTGAGCCGGACCAGCCTGCGGGACGGCTTGTACGTCCACGACGCCATGGGCCGTGCCCAGGCCATCGCCGCCTGGCAGGCCGGACTGCGCGAGACGGCGCGGGCGGAGCCGGTGTTCGAAGACGCCGAACAGACCGTCAACTCATCGCTCGTGTCAAAGGATCGTCAACTTGCGCCGGTTATAGGCGAGTTCATTACACTGGGACCCCTGGGCACCGCCCTGCTGCCCTACGCCCGGCCCCGGGTGCTTCTCGTCGACGAACTCGACAAAAGCGACATCGACCTGCCGAACGACCTGCTGCACGTTCTGGAGAATGGAAGTTATGAGGTTCCGGAGCTGGTGCGCGACGCCGCCGACGCGGCGAGCGTACACACCAGCGACCCGGGCAGCCGGGCCGTGGTGCGCAACGGGCGGGTCGAGTGCCGGGAGTTCCCGGTCGTGGTGATCACCAGCAACGGGGAGCGGGAATTCCCCGCCGCCTTCCGTCGCCGCTGCCTGCCCATGGAGATGCACACCCCCACCCGGGAGCAACTCCTGGCCATGGTGGAGGGTCACCTCGGGCTCCGTCCACAGGGCACCGAAGACCTCGTCGACCTGTTCGTTCAACGGGTCCAGGCGGGCGGCGTCCACTCCCTCGACCAGTTGCTGAACGCTGTCCAGATGACTACTGCGGGTGGTTTTCAGGCTGACGGTGACGGGCGTAAGCTCGTCGAACTGCTGCTCCGCGACCTCGCGAAGGGCCGCTGATGACCCGGGAGCGCGCATCCGGACCCGGCGACGGGGATCCCGCATCGGGATCGTCGCCGCCTCCTTCGGTGTACCCCGAGCCGCCCGCGGGCGAGCGCGGGGACCGGGTCCCTGCCGCTCCCGATCACTTCGTACCACGCTGGCAGGAGTTCGCCGACGCGGTGTGGCTGGCCGCGCACTGGAGCCGGTACGGCGGCCCCGGCGGCACGGCCCAGGAGGCACCGGCCGCTGCCCCGGAAGGGAGGACCGTACGCCCGCAGGACTCCGGGAGCGGGCAGCCGTCCCCGCCGGCGGCGGCGGACGACGACGCACCCGTCGGCCGGACCGCGGCCGCCGAGGAGGAGGACGGAGCCGCCGAGCCCCCGCCGGCCGGACGCACCCCCGCCTCGCCCCCTCCCGTCGACCAGGCCGCCTCCCGGCCCGACGGCCGCTTCTTACCGCACCCCGAAGGCCGCTTCACCCTGCACCTCGGGGCACCGCTGCTGCCCCGGCCCGAACCCGACCCCTCCGGGCCCGGCCGCGTCACGGCGCTGCTCGCGCGCGCCCTGCACCACCTGGCCCGTCGCGTCCCGTCCCGCAGCAGCCTGGAGCTGGACGAGGAGACGACCGCCGAACAGGGCCTCGCCGACGGGCTCTGGATGCCGTTCCTGCGGCCCGCCCGGGTCTCCGCCTTCGACCTGGTGCTGCTGTTCGACGACGCCCCCACGATGCGCATCTGGGAGGAGAGCGCCGCCCGCCTGGCCCGGGCCGCCGAGCACAGCGGCGCCTTCCGGAGTGTGCGCACGATCCGGGCGACCGTGCCCCGCACCGGCGCCGCCACCCTGCGCTGGCCCACGGGCCGGGCCGTCGCCGACCCGGCCGAACTGCTCGACGGCCGGGGCAGCCGGATCTTCCTCGTCGTCACCGACGGACTGGCCCACGGCTGGGCCGCCACCGCCGCCGACGAACTGCTCGGCCGCCTCGCCCACGCCGGCCCCACCGCCCTCGTCCACCTGCTGCCGCCTCATCTGCGCCACCGGTCCTCGCTCTACCCGTACCCGGCCGTCCTGGAGGCCGGGGGGTTCGGAGCCCCCAACGACGGCCTCGGACACTGGGCCCCGCCCGGCGGACCCGATCCGATGCGGCCGCTGCCCGAAGCGGGCGACGGCTCCGTCGCCGTCCCGGTGCTCTCCCTGAAGCCCGCCTCCCTCGCCGCCTGGTCCGACCTGGTCACCGGCGGTCGCGGCGTACGGCGTTCGCTGCCCGTGGTGCTGGCAGGGGCCCTGAGCAAGGGTGCCCCCGCCCCCGGTCTGCGCGCCCCCCGCCTGCCCCGTGCCGCCGGCGCCGCAGTACGGCGCTTCTTCAGCCTCGCCACCCCCTCGGCCCGTCGCCTGGCCACCCAACTGGCCGCCGTCCCCTTCGACTTCGACCTCGTCGAGCAGCTGCGCAGGCGGGTCATGCCGGAGACCGGCCCCGACCATCTGGCCGAGATCCTCATGGGCGGGCTGATCGACTGGGAGGGCGGGGGGCAGGGGCGCCCCGAGTTCGCCGAGGGCGTGCGCGAGGCGCTGCTCGCGACCACCACCCGCAGTCAACTCGCCCGGACGGTCAGCGTGGTGGGTGAGCTGCCCGCCGCGGGGGAGCGGGGCGTCGCCCTGCGCGCCGCCCTGCACGACCCGCTGCGGACCAGGCTGCCCGACCCGGCCGAGCCCGGCTGGGCACGCAGTGAACTTGCCGTGATGCGAGCCCTGTCGGGGCCCTATACCGAGCGGGCCAAACGCATCGAACCGAATCTGTCCAGGCACGCGCCTCCCGCGGCCGTGCCCGGGGCGAGCACCAGGCCCGCACATCCACCCCCAAAGGTGAATAACCCGGGCGATCCGACTCCATCCAGCCCAGCGGGCAGTGACCCGAATTCGGGAATTTCCGATCTGACTGGAGAATCCGCGCCGTCTTCGACGGCCGGCACGCACCGACAAGAGACCCCGGAGGCAGAGCCGCTCATGCAGCGCACCACGACCGCAACGCCGGCCCTACTGGTGAACGTGCCCATGCGCAACACCTCGTTCGTCGGCCGGCAGGCGCTGCTGAGGGCCGTGGAGGAGCAGCTCGCCGCCCAGGACACCGCGGCCGTGCTGCCCAACGCCCTGCACGGCCTCGGTGGCGTCGGCAAGTCCCAGCTGGCGCTGGAGTACATCTACACCCACCAGCGTGACTACCGGATCATCTGCTGGATCCCCGCCGAACGCGAGAGCCTCATCCTGGCCGCGCTCTCCTCCCTCGCCTCCCAGCTGGGCGTCGCCCCCGTCGGCCAGGACAGCATGGGCGCCGCCGCGGCCAACACGGCCGTACCCGCGGTGCTGGAGGCGCTGCGCACCGGGACGCCCTACGACAACTGGCTGCTGGTCTTCGACAACGCCGAGGACATCGAGGCCGTGCGCGGCTACTTCCCGCACAACGGACCGGGCAAGGTCATCGTCACTTCCCGGAACCGCGGCTGGGAACGGGTGGCCACCTCGCTGCCGGTCAACGTCTTCGAGCGCGGGGAGTCCGTCGAGCTGCTCCAGAAGCGCGCCGCCGACCTGTCGCGGGAGGACGCCGACCGGCTGGCCGAAGCGCTCGGCGACCTGCCGCTCGCCGTGGAGCAGGCGGGAGCCTGGCTCGGCGTCACCGGCATGGAGGTCGACGAGTACCTCGACCTGCTCGCCCAGCGCAGCCCGGAGATCCTGGAGATCGAGCAGAGCCCCGACTACCCGGTCTCCGTCGCCGCCGCCTGGGACATCTCCCTGGAGCGCATCAGGGAGAACAATCCGGGTGCCCGACAGCTCCTCGACATCTGCGCCAGCATGGCCCCCGAGCCGATCCCGCGGTCCATCCTGCGCAGCAGCCGGGGCGTCAACATCACACCGCAGATCGACCCGATGCTCCGGGAGCCGATCAAGCTGAACCGCGCCATCCGCGACCTCAGTCAGTTCTCCCTGATCAAGGTCGACCCGCGCGCGGGCACCCTGCAGATGCACCGCCTGCTCCAGACCGTGCTCCTCGCCAAGCTCAGCGAAGAGGAACGCGAACGGATGCGCGACGCCGCGCACCAGCTGCTGTCCGCCGCCAACCGGGGCTCCTACGGAGCCTCCCAGGGGTGGCGCGACTACCAGGCGCTGCTCCCTCACATCCTCGCCTCCCAGGCGGTGACCAGCACCGACCCCTATGTGCGCGACCTCGTCTACGACACCATGTGGTTCCTCTACTACTGGGGCGACCACGAGAACGCCGCGGCCTTCGGCCGTCAGGCGTGGAGCGCCTGGCTCGCCGCATCCGGCGAGGAGGACATCTATGTCATCCGGATGACCAAGGGCTTCGCCTTTCTGCTGCGGCAGGTCGGCCAGATCGCCGAGTCGATCCCGCTCACCGAGAAGGCGCTGGAGGTCTCCCGCCGGGTACAGGTCGAGCCGGAGGAACTGATCGACTCGCTGTGCGAGATGTCCGACGCCCGCCGGTACCAGGGCCGCTTCCAGGAGGCGCGGAACCTGGGCAAGGAGGCTACGGAACTGGCGCGTTCGCTCTTCGGCCCCGATGATCCCGCCACCCTGCGCAGCAGCCACAGCTGGGGCGTCGACCTGAGACTGTGCGGGGAGTTCAAGGAAGCGCTGCCGCTGGACGAGGAGACCGCCCGCCAGCGCGACATGCTGCTCGGCGACGCCAGCTTCTTCACGCTCAACACCCTGCACTGCGTCGGCATCGACATGCGGGAGGCGGGCCGGTACCCCGGGGCGCGCGAATGGCAGGAGGACGTCTACCGCAGGGCGTTCACCGCGCTCGGTGACAAGCACCCCCTGACGCTGCGCATCGCCCGTGACCTCGGAGTCTGCCGCCGCAGAGACGGAGATCTCGCCGAGGGCGCCAAGCTGGCCGAGGAGACCCTGCGCAACTTCAAGTCCCGCTACGGCGACGAGCACCTGGACTCGCTGACCACGGCGACCAACGTCTGCGTCGACCGGCGTCTGGCCGGGGACCTGGAAGGCTCACAGCGCCTCGCGGAGTCCACCGTGGCCAGGCTGGTGCGGCGCCTCGGGCAGAACCACGCGCACACCCTGGTGACCAGGGCGAACCTGGCCGCCACCGAGCGGGCCCTGGGGTCCCTGGACACCGCGCAGGAGCTGGAGGACGACGTGGTGCGCCGGCTGAGCGACACGGTCGGGGGGCAGCACGTCATCACCCTCACCGTCGGCATCGGCCAGGCCAACACCGCATACGCGCGGCTCGACTTCGAGCGGGCGCACACGATCGACTCCGCCAACCTGCCGTTGCTGACGGAGGTGGCGGGCGGGGATCATCCGCTCACCCTCGCCTGCCTCTCCAACCTCGCGCTCGATCTGCGGGGCCTCGGGCGCGGCGACGAGGCGGACGTGCTCCAGCGCAAGGCGGTGGAGGGCTTCGCCGGAGTGCTGCGCACCGACCACCCCTGGCTCCAGGCCGCCCGCCAGCGCCGCCGCATCGAGTGCGACATCGCTCCCATGCCCATGTGACGACGGTCAACTTCCCTGTGGTACTGGTACGTTGGTACCACCAGGGCAGTCGTGTCACGGGGGGCGCATGACGGCGGTCGTGTTCGTCCATGGGACCGGGGTCCGCGAGCCGGGCCTCTCCGCGCTGGTCGCCCGGGTGACGACCGGACTGACCGAGCAGCGCGACGGACTTCGGGTCGTGCCCTACGCCTGGGGAGCGGCACACGGTGCCACCCTCGCGGGTGGCGGGGCGAGCCTGCCGCCCCGGTCCGGGACCACACGCGGCATCGGCGAAGGCCCGTCGGAACCGCTCACCGGCGACGAGACGGCCGCGGCATGGGCCGCCCTCTACGCCGACCCGCTCGCCGAACTGACCCTGGCCGCCGCCGGATCCGGCCCGGCCGTCGAACGCCCGCCCGGCTCCGTACCGCCGCAGCAGCGCATCCGCGCGCTGCTCACCGCACTCGCCGCCCGAGGCGACGGCCCAGGAGCCGAAGCGGGCCCCGGGCTGGCCCGCGCCGCCACCGATCTGGCCGCCCACCCCCTGCTCGGACCCGCCGCCGACGCCCTCGACCCGGCGGACCTCGCGGTCCTCGCCGCGCGTTGCCTGACCGCCCGCCTCGTCGCCGACGCCCTCGACACCGACTCCCCGCTCGTACCCGTCGCCGAGACCCGGGACGCCGTCACCGACCGGATCGCCGAGGCCCTCGGCGCACCGCCCCGGGGCACGGAGCGCGGGCTGCGCTCCTACCTGCTGCGGACGGCGGGAGCGGTGGCCGCGCGCGCCGTCGAGCGCCGCCGCCGGGCCATCACCGAGGCCGCCCACCCCGCCGCCGGCGACATCCTGCGCTATCTGAGCCGGGGCAGGGCCTGCCGGGACGGCCTGCGCACCCTCGTCACCGGCCTTGAACCGCCCGTCGCCCTGGTCGGCCACAGCCTCGGCGGCATCATCGCCCTCGACGCGCTCATCTCCGCACCGCTGCCGCAGGTCCGGCTCCTGGTCACGGCGGGCTCCCAAGGGCCCTTCCTCTACGAGTCGGGGTCCCTGCCGTCCCTCGAACACCCCGCGCCGCTGCCGCCGCACGTCCCCGCCTGGCTGAACCTGTACGACCCGCGCGATCTGCTCGGCCACGTCGGCGCGGGGCTCTTCCCGGACCGCGTCACCGACGTGGCCGTCGACAGCGGCCAGCCGTTCCCCGCCGCGCACAGCGCCTACTGGACGAACCCGGCCGTGTACCGCCACATCGTGGACCGCCTGCCGTGACCGGGGCCGGGCCCGTGCCGTCCGTCGACCCCGCCCGGGTGCACGCCCTCGTCGTCGGGATCGAGGCGTACGAGGCCGGTGAGACCTGGCGGCTGCCCGGTCCCGCCCGGGACGCCGTCCGGTTCTGGCGGCTGCTGCGGGACGCCGGGGTCCCCGAGTCCCAGCTGCGGCTGCACCTCAGCCCGCTGCCGCCCCACGACCCCCACGTTCCTTACGGGCGGGCGGACCAGGCGACCCTGCGCCGGGTTCTCGTCCGCGAACTGTCCCGGGCCCAGGGTGACGTGCTGTGGGTGTGGTGGGGCGGGCACGGCGTGCTGGACCGGTCCGGGCGGCTCCGGCTGTTCTGTGCGGACGCGGGCGTCGACGACAAGGTGGGCATCGACCTCGACTCGGCGCTCGCCCGGTACGCGGGGGACGCCGTGCCCGGGCTGCGCGACCAGCTGTGGATCGTGGACGCCTGCGAGACGTTCGAGGAGGACCTCGGCTTCCGGGAGGCACTGCCCGCCGAGGCCCTGCCCGTGGGCCGTCCCCATCACGCGCACCGGCAGACCGTGCTGCGCGCCGCAGGCCGGGGCCGGGCGGCGGCCAACGACCCCGCCCGGGCCACGGGCCTGTTCTCCGACGTCCTGCTCGGTCTGCTGGCCGACCGGGCGGCCGTTCTGCCGGCACCGCCCGATCCGGAGGAACTGTTTCCGGCCGTTCGAGCGCGCATCGCGGCCCTCAGGGGAGAGGGCCGTACCCTTCAGCATCCCGAGATCAGGCTCCAGGGCCCCGACCGCACCGAGACCCTGCCCCCGGCCGGGCCACCCGCCGCGCCGCGCCCCCTCGCGGCGTTGCAGCGGGTGGTGGAGGCCCTCCTCGCCTACCCCTCGATGCACGATCCCGGCGAACGGCAGTCCGTCGTCGCCCTGCTGAACCCCCGTGTCACAGCCGTACTGCGCCGTCACAGCACGGCACGCACCGATGTCGTCAACCTGGTCGGAGGGCTCGCCCGGCGGGATCCGGACGCGCTGTGGGACCTGTTCGACGCGGTGGTGTCCATCGACGATCATCCGGGACTGAGCGAGGAACTCTCCGCGGCGGTGGGCGAGTTGGTGGCGGCATCGGGGCGTCGCCGTGAGCGCCGGTGATCAGTGGCGTGATCGTACGGTTTTCGCCCCGGGGGGTATTGGCCATGATGGAGAGACACGGGGCATCGCGTGCCACCGTGCGAGAAGGGGGAGCATCTTGGACCAGCCGCCCGCTCCGCACCACGCCGGAGCCGCCGCACCTGTACCGGTCGCAGCCCCCGCGCGGACCGACGTCTGGGAATCCGACCTGGCGGACCTCGCGGCGCTGCCCCTGAGCGCCGTGGACGGTCTCCCCGCCCTGCCCCCCACCACCCGCCTGCTGGCCGAGGTGCTGCGGGCCCGCAGCAGCATGAGGGCCGGCGAAGGAGGAGGCCAGGGCGGCGCCCGAGCCGACTAGCCGCCGACCGCGTCCCGACGGCAGAGCCCCGGTGCGACACCCGTACGCGCACCGGGGTCCCCGCATGTCCGCCAACCCGACCGGAGGTCCGCGACGATGACCAGCGAGCAGCACCTCGCTCCCTTCCGCATGCCGGACCCGCTCTTCGCGGAGCTGGCCGCCGGAGGCGGCTCGGCAGCGGCCGTCGCCTTCCTCGAACGGGCAGAACGGGCCCGGCGGTTGCTGCTCCTGCGTACCCTCCTCGGTCACCTCGACGCCCTGCCCACGCCCCTCACACCCGTCGCCGAGGCCTGGCGGGTGCTCAAGGAGGCGGCCGAGAAGTCCCCCGAGCCGGTCGAACGCCTGCTGCTGGCCCCGCCGACCGGCGGCTGGATCTCCCACATGCTGCGCCGGGTCCACGGCACGGCGACCGGGCCGCCGCTGTGGGCGGAGGCCGGCCACCTGAGCGCGCTGGCCCTCTCGGCGTCCCTGCACGCGGGCACGGAGACGGCCTTCGACGTTCCGCTCACCGACGGACGGCTGCCGCTGCCCGGACTCGGCATGGTGCAACTCGCCGACGCCAGGGCGGGTCTGGCGGTCGGCCGGGCCACGACGGCCGGGGGAGAGCTGACGGTCGAGGGGCCGGGCCGCACAAACGGAAGGGTGCGGGTGATGTGCCGTCCGCTGCGGCAGCGCGCCGGCGCCGGTGCCGGCACCTGGCTCCCGCTGCGCACCCTGACCCGCACCGGCCCCGGTGGTGAGGCCCCCGGCACCGTCGTGCTCGAAGACCTCGACCCCTACCGCGATCTCGACGACCACCTGCCCCCCGCCCGGCTCGACGAGGACGAGGCGCGGGAGTGGCAGCGGCTGTTCGGCGAGGCGACGCGGATCCTCGCCCGCCCGGGCACCCCGGGCCCCGGGCGGGTCGACCCCGCCATGATCCGGGCGATCGTGCCGTTCGGACGCACCGGCGTCAGCCCGCCGCCGCTGCCCTTCGTGCAGGTGTCGGCCTCCAGCGGCGACTCCTTCGGCGGCATGCTCATCGTCCGCCCGGCCTCCGCGCTCGCCCTCGCCGAAACGCTGGTGCACGAACTCCAGCACAGCAAACTGGCCGCCCTGCTGCACCTGTTCCCGCTGCTGGAGGACGACCGGACCGAGCGCTACTACGCCCCCTGGCGCACCGACCCCCGCCACCTCACCGGCCTGCTGCACGGCGCGTACGCCTTCACCGGCGTCGCGGGCTTCTGGCGGGACCGGCTGGCCGATGCGCAGGGCTTCGATGCGCAGTGTGTCGATGCGCGGAGCGTCGACGCGCGAAGCGCCGAGGGGGTCGAGCGCGCCGGCTACTTCTTCGCCCTGCGCCGCCTCCAGAGCCGCCTGGCCGTGCGCACCCTGCTCACCAGCGGCCGGCTGACCGTCCAGGGCCGCGCCCTGGTGTCGGGGCTCGCCCGCACCCTGGACGGCTGGCTGCGCGAGGAGGTTCCGCCCGCCGCGCTGGACCGGGCCCGCACCGCCGCCGCCCTGCACCGCACCGAGTGGCGGCTGCGCAACGTGTCGCCCGCCCCGGCCGCCGCCCCGTCGGACCTGCGCTTCCGCCCCGACCGCAGGTCCTGGCCGGACACGCGCACCCATGGCTTCGCCACGCGTCCCACCGCGCCGCGCACCCCGGACGAGCACCTCGCCGCCGGTGACGCGGCCGCCGCGCTCGTCCGGTACGCCGATGTCCTGGCCGACGCCCCGGCCGAGCCGCATGCCCTCGCGGGCTGGATCGTCGCCCGGACGATCCTCGAACCGGGCCGCGCCGCCCGCCGCATGCTGGCCCGCCCGGAGGAACTGCTGGAGCCGTCGCCGCGGGTGTGAGCCGGTCCGCCCCGCTTGTCGTCGCCGCGACGAGAACTGGCGGTCACGGAAACGGCCGAGGAGTGCGTCAATACGCCCTTCGATGGTCAGGATGGAGGCATGGCATACCACGTCCACTCCGAGGCCGGGCGGCTGCGCCGCGTCATCCTGCACCGGCCCGATCTCGAGCTCAAAAGGCTCACCCCCAGCAACAAGACCTCACTGCTCTTCGACGACGTGCTGTGGGTGCGCAGGGCCCGCGCCGAGCACGACGGGTTCGCCGACGTGCTGCGCGACCGGGGCGTCGCCGTCCACCTCTTCGGCGACCTGCTGGCGGAGACCCTAGAGGTTCCGGCGGCCAGATCCCTCGTCCTGGAGCGGGTCTTCGACGAGAAGGAGTACGGCCCGCTGGCCACCGACCCGCTCAGAGCCGCCTTCGAGAACCTGCCCGCGCGGGAGCTGGCCGAGGTCCTGATCGGCGGCATGACGAAACGCGAGTTCCTCGACGTGAACCCGGAGCCGACCTCCGTGCGCTTCCACGTCATGGAGCTGGACGACTTCCTGCTGGGCCCGCTGCCCAACCACCTCTTCACCCGCGACACCTCCGCCTGGATCTACGACGGCGTGTCCATCAACGCCATGCGCTGGCCCGCCCGGCAGCGCGAGACCGTGCACTTCGAGGCGATCTACCGGCACCACCCGCTGTTCCGCGACGAGTCGTTCCACGAGTGGTCGAAGGGGCAGAGCGACTACCCCTCCACCATCGAGGGCGGGGACGTGCTGGTGATCGGCAACGGGGCGGTGCTCATCGGCATGAGCGAACGCACCACTCCGCAGGCCGTGGAGATGCTCGCGCACAAGCTGTTCGCCGCCAGCTCCGCCGAGACGATCGTGGCCCTCGACATGCCCAAGCGGCGTGCCTTCATGCACCTCGACACCGTGATGACGATGGTCGACGGCGACACCTTCACCCAGTACGCGGGCCTCGGCATGCTCCGCTCGTACACCATCGAGCCGGGTGTCGGCGAGAAGGAGCTGAAGGTCACCGACCATCCGCCGGAGCACATGCACCGCGCGATCGCGGCCGCCCTCGGCCTGAACGAGATCCGTGTGCTGACCGCCACCCAGGACGTGCACGCGGCCGAGCGCGAGCAGTGGGACGACGGCTGCAACGTCCTCGCCGTCGAACCCGGGGTCGTGGTCGCCTACGAGCGGAACTCCACCACCAACACCCACCTGCGCAAGCAGGGCATCGAGGTGATAGAGATCCCGGGCAGCGAGCTGGGCCGGGGGAGGGGCGGGCCGCGGTGCATGAGCTGCCCGGTCGAACGGGACCCGGTGCGGTAGGGCCCCCGCGCCACCCCGGGGTTCCGGGTTCCCCGACAGCACCTGTATAGGCATTCCGCCTTTCGTATAGTATTCCAGAGGTCTGTGTCCCCGTATCCCTGGAGCGCCCTCATGGCGACTGTCCCGACCGCCCTCGCCGGCCGCCACCTCCTCAAGGAGCTGGACCTCACCGAGGACGAGTTCCGCGGTCTGGTCGAGCTGGCCGCCGAGCTGAAGGCCGCCAAGAAGGCCGGGGCCGAGACCCAGTACCTGCGGGGCCGGAACATCGCGCTGATCTTCGAGAAGACCTCCACCCGCACCCGCTGCGCGTTCGAGGTCGCGGCCGCCGACCAGGGCGCCTCGACCACGTACCTCGACCCCTCCGGCTCCCAGATCGGGCACAAGGAGTCGGTCAAGGACACCGCCCGGGTGCTGGGCCGGATGTACGACGCGATCGAGTACCGGGGCGACAGCCAGCAGAAGGTGGAGGAGCTGGCGGCGCACGCCGGTGTCCCCGTCTACAACGGGCTCACCGACGACTGGCACCCCACCCAGATGCTCGCCGACGTGCTGACCATGACCGAGCACTGCGCCAAGCCGCTCAGGGAGGTCTCGTTCGCCTACCTGGGCGACGCCCGCTTCAACATGGGCAACTCCTACCTGGTCACCGGCGCCCTGCTCGGCATGGACGTCCGCCTCGTCGCGCCGAAGGAGTACTGGCCGGCCGAGGAGGTCGTCGACCGGGCCCGCGCGCTCGCGGCCGGCAGCGGCGCCCGCATCACGCTGACCGAGACGGTGGACGACGGCGTGCGCGGCGCCGACTTCGTCGCCACGGACGTCTGGGTCTCCATGGGTGAGCCGAAGGAGGTCTGGGCCGAGCGCATCGCCGCCCTCGCCCCGTACGCCGTGACCATGGACGTCCTGCGCGCCACCGGCAACCCGGACGTGAAGTTCCTGCACTGCCTGCCCGCCTTCCACGACCTCGGCACCAAGGTCGGCCAGGAGATCCACGCGGCCCACGACCTGGAGTACCTGGAGGTCTCGGACGAGGTCTTCGAGTCGGCCCACTCGGTCGTCTTCGACGAGGCGGAGAACCGGATGCACACCATCAAGGCGGTCATGGTGGCAACCCTCGCCTGAACAGGCCTTATGCTGACCGGCGGCCCGGAGCCCACCCCTTCTCCGTGGCCGCCGCGCGACGAACCCGTCGCATCCCGCACCACCAGAAACGAGCACCACCCGCATGCCCCGCTTCAAGTCGTCCCATCTCCTGGTCGCCGAATCCGGCGCCGACCGCGAAGGCCACGGCCTCCGGCGCACGATGGGCCTCTTCCAGCTCGTCTGCTTCGGCGTCGGTGCCATCGTCGGCACCGGCATCTTCGTCGGACTGTCCGACTCGGTCGCCCAGGCCGGCCCGGGCGTCGTCGTCTCCTTCCTGCTCGCCGCGCTCACCTGCGTCTTCACCGCGTTCGCCTTCGCCGAGCTGGGCGGCGCGATCCCGGTCTCCGGCTCCTCGTACTCCTTCGCCTACGCCGGTCTCGGTGAGGGCACGGCCTTCCTCGTCGGCTGGTGCCTGCTGCTGGAGTACGGCGTCTCGGTGTCCGCGGTGGCGGTCGGCTGGAGCCAGTACGTCAACGAGCTCCTCGACAGCCTCGTCGGACTGCACCTGCCCACGGCCCTGTCGGCCGGTCCGGGCGAGGGCGGCGTGGTGAACCTCCCGGCCGTGATCGTCATCGCCATGGCCGCCGTCCTGCTGGTGCGCGGGGTGCGTGAGAGCGCCCGGGCCACGGCGGCGATGGCCGTGCTGAAGCTCGCCGTCCTGGTGGCCTTCATCGCGATCGGCTTCACCGCGTTCGAGGACGGCAACCTCACGCCGTTCTCGCCCACGGGCCTGGCCGGCATCGGGGCGGGCACGACCGCCGCCTTCTTCTCGTACATCGGCTTCGACGCGATCACCACCGCCGGTGAGGAGGCGAAGAACCCCCGCCGGGACATTCCCGTGGCGATCCTCGTCTGCATCGGACTGGTCACGCTGCTCTACTGCGCGGTCGCGCTCGCCGCGATCGGGGCCATCGGCGGTGACGCGGTCGGCGGCCGTCCGGCGGCCCTGTCCTACGTCGTCAACCAGGTCACCGGCTCCACCGTCGGCGGCGGGGTGATCGCCTTCGGCGCGGTCGTCGCCATCGCCTCGGTCGTCCTCGCCGTGATGTACGGCCAGACCCGGATCCTGATGTCCATGTCCCGCGACGGGCTGATCCCGCGGGTCTTCGAGAAGGTCTCGCCGAAGACGTCCACGCCGGTCGCCGGCACGCTGATCGTGGCGGTCGTCTTCGCGCTCCCCGCGGCCTTCGCGCCGCTGGACGCCGTGGTCAACCTGTGCACCATCGGCACCCTCGCCACCATGGCCGTCGTCAACATCGCGGTCATCGCCCTGCGCCGCCGCGAGCCGGGCCTCGCCCGCACCTTCCGCGTGCCGCTGTACCCCGTCACCCCGCTGCTCGGCGTCGGCTTCTGCCTGTACCTGATGTATGAGACGGGCGCGACGACCTGGATCCAGTTCGCCGGGTTCCTCGCGGCCGGGGCCGCCCTGTACCTGCTCTACGGGCGCCGGAACTCCCGGCTCGCCGCGGTCACGCCGACGGACGCCGCTGAGCCGGTACGAGAGGCAGTCTGAACCAGACGGCCTTGCCGGACTCGGTCGGCCGGTGCCCGCAGGAGGAGCTCAGGGCGCGGATCAGCAGCAGCCCGCGCCCGTGCTCCTGCCAGGGGTCCGGCGGGCCGCCGGCCGGACAGGTGAGGTCGCCGGGCGGGGCCGGGTCGGTGTCGTGGACCTCGACCTGGCAGCCCGACGGCAGCAGCTCCACGACCAGCTCTATCGGCGACTCGCCACTGGTGTGCTCCACAGCGTTGGCCACCAGCTCCGCAGTCAGCAGCTCCGCGGTGTCGCAGTCCGCCCCGCGCTCCAGCTCGGCCAGCGCCGTACGGACCAGGGCACGGGCCACGGGCACCGCCGCTGCGGTGTGCGGCAGCGCGATGCGCCAGGAGGCGGGGGCTGAGGAGAGTTCGTACACGGCGGGTCCGTTCATGGAGCAGGACATCCTGCTTTCAACCTGATGAATGGTACGGCGCCGCTCTCCGGAGGCGTCCGAGGGGCACCGTCGGAGGCGCCCTTGCCTCCTTGCCGACGGCTTACCCAGGTGAACGCGGTGCCGCGCACAGCTGCTCCCGCCGTTACGCCGGTGTGGACGATCTGTGACGGATGTGACCGGCCCGGGTCACGCCGGGCCCACACCGAAGTCCTACCCGGACGGTCTATCGCGCACTCATGACGACAGTCACGGATGAGTGATAGCTTCGGAGGGTAGAGCTCAGTGAGGCAGTGCCCGCCCGAGGAGGCCGCACGTCATGAGTCCTTTCACCGGCTCAGCCGCCCGCACCCCCGGCTGGGAGCATCTGCGCGTCGAGGTCGCCGACGGCGTCGCGACCGTCACCCTGGCCCGCCCCGAGAAGCTCAACGCGCTCACCTTCGGCGCCTACGCCGACCTGCGCGACCTGCTCGCGGAACTGTCCAGGGAGCGCTCCGTACGGGCCCTGGTGCTGGCCGGCGAGGGCCGCGGCTTCTGCTCCGGCGGTGACGTCGACGAGATCATCGGCGCCACCCTCGGCATGGACACCGCCCAGCTCCTGGACTTCAACCGGATGACCGGCCACGTCGTCCGGGCGATCCGGGAGTGCCCGTTCCCCGTCATCGCGTCGCTGCACGGCGTGGCGGCGGGCGCCGGAGCGGTCCTCGCCCTGGCCGCGGACTTCCGCGTCGCCGACCCCACCGCCCGCTTCGCCTTCCTCTTCACCCGCGTCGGCCTCTCCGGCGGCGACATGGGCGCGGCCTACCTGCTGCCCCGGGTCGTCGGACTGGGCCACGCGACCCGCCTGCTGATGCTGGGCGACCCGGTCCGGGCCCTGGAGGCCGAGCGCATCGGCCTCATCAGCGAACTGACGGAGGAGGGCGCCGCCGACGAGGCCGCACAGCGGCTGGCCCGGCGCCTGGCGGAGGGCCCGGCCCTGGCCTACGCCCAGACCAAGGCCCTCCTGACGTCCGAACTGGACATGCCCCTGGCGGCCTCGATCGAACTCGACGCCTCGACCCAGGCCCTCCTCATGACCGGAGAGGACTACGCGGAATTCCACGCGGCGTTCACGGAGAAGCGCCCCCCGAAATGGAGCGGACGGTGAGCGAGTCACCCTCAGGGGCGCGGGGCTGTGCTGAACGTGCGGCTACCGCCGCGCGGGCGCGATCAGCCACACACCACCCGCACCCGCACACCGGCGAGAACCACCCCCTGCGCGTCGCGATCATCGGCGGCGGCCCCGGCGGCCTCTACGCCGCCGCCCTCCTCAAACGCCTCGACCCGGAACGGCAGATCACCGTCTGGGAACGCAACGCCCCCGACGACACCTTCGGCTTCGGAGTGGTCCTCTCCGACGAGACCCTCGGCGGCATAGAGCACGCCGACCCGCAGGTCCACGAGGCCCTCCAGCGGCACTTCACCCGCTGGGACGACATCGACATCGTCCACCGCGACACCCGCCACACCTCTTCGGGGCACGGGTTCGCGGCCCTCGGCCGCCGGCGCCTCCTGGAGATCCTGCACACCCGCTGCCGCGACCTCGGTGTCGACCTCCGTTTCCGCACCGAGGCCCCGGAGGACCTGTCCCGCACCCACGACCTGGTCATCGCCGCGGACGGCATCCACAGCACCACCCGCGAGAGGCACGCGGACGTCTTCCGCCCCCGGGTGACGCACCACCGCTGCCGCTACATCTGGCTCGCCGCCGACTTCCCCTTCGACTCCTTCCGCTTCGAGATCGCCGAGACAGAACACGGCGTGATGCAGCTCCACGGCTACCCCTACGCCCCCGACGCCTCGACGGTGATCATCGAGATGCGCGACGAGGTCTGGCGCGCGGCCGGTTTCGACGAACTCGACGAAGCGGAGTCGGTCGAGCGCTGCGCCAAGATCTTCGCGGAAGCGCTCCGCGGCCGCCCCCTGAGGTCGAACAACTCCGCGTGGACGACGTTCCGCACGGTCGTCAACGACCACTGGTCGCACGGCAACGTCGTCCTCCTCGGGGACGCCGCCCACACGGCTCACTTCTCCATCGGCTCCGGCACCAAGCTCGCCGTCGAGGACGCGCTCGCCCTGGCCGCCTGTCTGGAGGAGCGGGACACCCTGCCCGAGGCCCTGGCCGCGTACGAGGCGGAGCGGCGACCCGTCGTCGCCTCCACCCAGCGTGCCGCCCGGGCCAGCCTGGAGTGGTTCGAGAACATCGCCCTCTACCTGGACCAGCCGCCCCGCCAGTTCGCCTTCAACCTGCTCACCCGCAGCCGCCGCGTCACCCACGACAACCTGCGACTGCGCGACGCCCGCTTCACACAGGCGGTGGAGCGCGAGTTCGGCTGCCCGCCCGGCACGCCCCCGATGTTCACCCCGTTCCGGCTGCGCGGCCTGACCCTGCGCAACCGGGTCGTCGTCTCGCCCATGGACATGTACTCGGCCGTCGACGGTGTCCCCGGCGACTTCCACCTCGTCCACCTGGGCGCGCGGGCGCTGGGCGGTGCCGGGCTGGTGATGACCGAGATGGTGTGCGTCAGCGAGGAGGGCCGGATCACGCCCGGCTGTACCGGCCTCTACACCGGCCGGCAGGCCGAGGCCTGGAAGCGGATCACGAACTTCGTGCACGAGCAGGCGCCCGGCACCGCGATCGGCGTGCAGCTCGGCCACAGCGGCCGCAAGGGCTCCACGAAACGGATGTGGGAGGGCATGGACGAGCCGCTGGAGGAGGGCAACTGGCCGCTCGTGGCCCCCTCGGCGCTCCCGTACAAGGAGTTCGGCCAGACACCCCGCGCGTTGTCCCGGGCCCAGCTCACCGACATCCGGGAGCAGTTCGCGGCCTCCGCGGTGCGCGCGGCCCGTTCCGGCTTCGACCTGCTCGAACTGCACTGCGCGCACGGCTACCTGCTGTCCGGGTTCCTCTCCCCGCTGACCAACCGGCGCACCGACGCCTACGGCGGCTCGCTGGAGAAGCGGCTCCGCTTCCCGCTGGAGGTCTTCGACGCCGTACGGAACGTGTGGCCGGGGGAGCGGCCGATGACCGTCCGCGTCTCCGCGACCGACTGGGCCGAGGGCGGCACGAGTGCCGAGGACGCCGTCGAGATCGCCCGGGCCTTCGCCGCGCACGGCGCCGACGCGATCGACGTGTCGACGGGCCAGGTCGTGGCGGACGAACAGCCGGAGTTCGGACGGTCGTACCAGACGCCCTTCGCGGACCGGATCCGCCACGCCACCGGCATCCCCGTGATCGCCGTCGGTGCGATCTCCTCCTGGGACGACGTCAACTCCCTGATCCTCGCGGGCCGCACCGACCTCTGCGCCCTCGCCCGCCCGCACCTCTACGACCCCCACTGGACCCTGCACGCGGCGGCCGAACAGGGCTACACGGGGCCCGGCGCGACCTGGCCGGCCCCGTACCGCGCGGGCAGCCGCCGCCCCCAGACGGGCCGCACGGACGCCCCGAAACCGCGGCTGGGTCTCGGAAGCGGTGACACCAGCGGAGGTTAGGATCCGGGGCATGGCCCTGACCGTGGACGACGTGGACCGGTTCGAAGCCCTGCGGCCGCGCCTGGAGGCCGTCGCCTACCGGCTGCTCGGATCGGCGAGCGAGGCCGAGGACGCCGTGCAGGAGACGTACCTGCGCTGGCAGGGCGCCGACACCGGCCGCATCGAGGTTCCCGAGGCATGGCTGACGAAGGTGCTCACCAACCTGTGCCTCAACCAGCTCACCTCGGCCCGCGCGCGGCGTCATCTGCAAGGGCGCGGCCTGGGGTGTCGCCCACCCGACGGTTCTGCCCGTGCGGCGCCGTCGCGTCGTGCGGGAGACCGCCGTCGTCCCGGAGGGCTCGCCGGTCAGGACGGCGGCCTGACCCCGTGGGGACGCCGGCCGCCTCAGACCGGGTAGGCGTGGGTCTGTGTGGCCTTCACCGTCGCCCAGACCTCCGCACCCGTATGGAGGCCGAGTTCGGCCGCGGCGACCGTCGTGAGGTCGGCCGCGAGGGGAAGTTCACCGCTGAGGTCGGCCCGGATCTGGTCGCCGTGGGTCTCCAGACCCGCCACCTCGCAACGCCACAGGTTGCGGGCGCTGGAGCCCGTGGGCCGCTCCCGGTGCAGGGTGACCGCACTGGGCGGGAACGCCACGAAGACCGGGCCCGACAGGACCTCGGTGGTGGTGAGGGGCGGTCCGTCGGCGAGGCGGACGGTGTGACCGTCCCGGGGACTACGCCCTCCGCCAGCGCGAGCGCTACGGGAAGGAGGACACCCTCACCCGCGAACTCGCCTACTGGA